>NZ_JBNBPL010000014.1:0-127215 GCF_059412425.1 Pantoea sp. CFCC18177 | reverse complement strand
AAGTAACGCACGACCATTAACTTGAATTGAGTGGAATATTTGGGCTTCATGATTTATCCCCATTATGTCGTTTTACAGTCCAACATTATGGGTTCAGTCCAGACGTGCAGGACCGTGAAGGCAGCATCGAAGTGGTGGCGCAACAACACAACCTGTACATCCCGACCGACAACAACACCGGCAAGCTGACCGGCACGCGTATCCACACGCCGTTCCTGTTCACCAAGGAGATCGATGCATCCAGCCCGTATCTCTACAAGGCGGTGACTACCGGCCAGACGCTGAAGTCCGCCGAATTCAAATGGTACCGCATCAGTGATGCAGGCCAGGAAGTGGAGTACTTCAACACCAAACTGGAGAACGTGAAGGTGGTGAAGGTGAATCCGCTGATGCACGACATCAAGGATCCTACCAAGGAGAAGCATAACCATCTGGAGCAGATTGAGCTGCGCTACGAAAAAATCACCTGGACCTATAAAGACGGCAACATTATTCACTCCGATTCGTGGAACGAACGCGCCACCGCGTGATTACGCTTCATATTTCGCGCCGTAGCGGCGTTGGCTACGCTCGCGCACCCCGGTCACTTACTTATGTAAGCTCCCGGGGCTGCACTCGCTTGCCGCCTTGCTACAACACGAACTATTTAGCGTAATCCTCCTCTGCCGGGCTGTTTTTTAGTCCGGCACAGGATTTATACAGCGCACATTCCGTAGCGGGGCAATTCATTGCGCGGTGTTGACCTTCCAGAGTCAACTGATTGCTACACGCGACGCCAGATGCCTTCTGACTTCATCCACCTCGGGTTAAGCCACAAGTCATTTTTACCTTTCAACCTGCTGACCTTATGCGCCTCGGTTTACGGCGATGGGCGGTAGCGTGCCCAACCCAGGAGAACTTTGCTATGGACAGTCATTCAGCCGTACTGCTGCGTCGCCTTAACCCGTTCTGCGCGCAGGCGCTGGAAGCCGCTGCTTCGCTGTGTCAGACCCGCGCCCACGTGGAAATCCAGCCCGAGCACTGGTTGCTGAAGCTCATGGAACAGGGCGAAGGCGACATTACCGTGCTTGCCCGTCGTTACGAGTGGGACATGAATGCCATCTGGCAGGATTTACTGGCATTTCTTGACCGGCAGCCTCGGACAGTGCGCGGCCGCCCGCAGCTCTCATCCTCACTTGAATCCTTGCTGAAACAGGCGTGGCTGATGGCCTCCGCAGCCGACAGCAATCCACAGATCCGCAGTGTGCATCTGCTGATGGCACTGGCTGAACAACCGTCTCTGGTGCGTTGTGAGGGATTATGGCCGCTGTTGAGCCTGCGAATGAGTCAACTCAATCGCTTACAACCTATGCTCGACGCGCAGTCGGAAGAGCGTTCAGATGCTTTGCAGCCGCAAATGCCAGTGAGTGCCATCGATCATCCTTTAACGGTGGGGGAAACCAAAATCTCAGCCGCCGAAGCCCTGGCGCGCTTCACCCGCGACGTCACCGCCGACGCGCGCAGCGGCAACATTGACCCGGTGTTTGGTCGCGACAACGAAATCCGCCAGATGGTGGATATCCTGTCGCGCCGCCGCAAAAATAACCCGATTCTGGTCGGCGAGCCGGGCGTGGGAAAAACCGCGCTGGTCGAAGGCCTGGCGCTGCGGATTGCCGAAGGCAACGTGCCGGACAGCCTCAAGCTGGTGAGCGTGCACACCCTCGACCTCGGTATGCTGCAGGCGGGCGCAGGCGTGAAGGGCGAGTTTGAGCAGCGCCTGAAGAACATCATCACCGACGTACAGCAGTCCGCCCATCCGGTGCTGCTGTTTATCGATGAAGCGCACACAATCATCGGTGCGGGCAATCAGGCGGGCGGGGCGGACGCGGCCAACCTGCTCAAGCCAGCGCTGGCGCGCGGCGAGCTGCGCACCATTGCCGCGACCACCTGGAGCGAGTACAAGCAGTACTTCGAGAAGGACGCCGCGCTGGAGCGCCGCTTCCAGATGGTCAAGGTTGACGAACCGGACGACGACACCGCCTGCCTGATGCTGCGCGGCCTCAAATCCCGCTACGCCGAACACCACGGCGTGCACATCACCGATGCGGCGGTGCGCGCCGCCGTCACGCTGTCGCGCCGCTACCTTACCGGACGTCAACTGCCGGACAAGGCGGTTGACCTGCTCGACACTGCCGCCGCGCGCGTGCGCATGAGCCAGGACACGGTGCCGGAGAGCATCACGCTGCTGCGCGCCCGCCTGGACGGGTTGCACACCGAAAAGCGCGCGCTGCTGGATGACGCGGAGCTGGGCGGTGCGGTGGACGACAAGCGCATCAGCGACATTACGCGCGAGCTGGCTGAAGGCGATGAGCGGCTGGAGCAGCTGGAGCTGAGCTACGCCGCCGAGCGCGAGCTGGTACAGACGCTACTGGCGAGCCGCATCGACCGCGCGCAGCAGGCACGTCACACAGAGCTGCAAAGTGCGCTGCATGCCCTGCAGCAGGGCGAACCGCTGCTGACGCTGGACGTGGACGCGCGCGTCGTAGCGGGGGTGATTGCGGATTGGACCGGCGTGCCGCTCTCCTCATTAATGAAGGATGAGCAGGCAGAGCTGCTGGCGCTGGAAAACCAGCTTGGCACTCGTGTGGTCGGGCAGGATACCGCCCTCAGAGCCATTGCCCAGCGCCTGCGCGCCTCGAAAACCGGTCTCACCGCTGAAAACGGCCCGCAGGGCGTGTTCCTGCTGGTCGGCACCAGCGGCACAGGCAAAACCGAAACCGCGCTGGCGCTGGCCGATTTGCTGTACGGTGGCGAGAAGTCGCTGATCACCATTAACCTCAGCGAGTATCAGGAAGCGCACACCGTCAGCCAGCTGAAGGGCTCGCCGCCGGGCTACGTCGGCTATGGTCAGGGCGGCATCCTTACCGAAGCCGTGCGCAAGCGCCCGTACAGCGTGGTGCTGCTCGATGAGGTCGAGAAGGCGCACTGCGACGTGATTAACCTGTTCTACCAGGTGTTTGATCGTGGCTTTATGCGTGACGGCGAAGGGCGAGAAATCGACTTCCGCAACACGGTGATTCTGATGACCTCGAACCTCGGCAGCGACCAGTTGATGCAGCAGCTGGAGGAGGCACCGGAATCCAACGAATCCGAGCTGCAGGAGTGCCTGCGACCAATACTGCGCGACCACTTCCAGCCCGCGCTGCTGGCGCGCTTTCAGACGGTGATTTACCGCCCTCTGGCGCGCGAGGCTATGCGCATCATCGTGGAGATGAAGCTGAAGCAGGTGAGCCAGCGGCTGCAACGCCATTACGGGCTACACACGGAAATCACGGACGAGCTGTATGACGCACTGACTGCTGCCTGCCTGCTGCCGGACACCGGTGCGCGCAACGTTGACAGCCTGCTGAATCAGCAGGTGCTGCCTGCGCTGAGCCAGCTGCTGCTTGAGCAACGCGCTGCCGGGCGCATGCCTGACTGTATCCGGATGGAGATGAATGGTGACGGAGACATTGCCTTCACCTTCTGAGCCTCGCCTTCTGTTGCGACCTGTAGATATAAGTCAGGCCGTTCGCCCCCCAGTAATAAGGAGTTTTCATGGCATCGGATGCACTCACGACGCTTTTCAGCCACAGTCATCACCACCTGACCGTGCGCGAATGTTCCTCTCCACTCGACGTACTCAGCTTCACCGGGCATGAGTCGCTGAGCGAACCCTTCAGCTGGCACATCACCTTTACCAGCGTCGATAAACAACTGGGCCGTGAGGCCATGCTGCTGAAAACGGCGGCGCTGATGCTGAAGACCTCCGTCGTCCAGGCCGCGTACCTGCCGGAACCTGAGCCGCTGCGCGAGGTGCAGGGCGTGGTGACCGGTTTTGAGGCGCTGGGCGTGTCGGCCGATGAAGCGCGCTACGCCATTACGCTGCAGCCGCGGCTGGCGCTGCTGGCGCGTAACCGGCAGAACGCCATCTGGCAGGACAAGTCGGTGCCGCAGATTGTGGAAGCCATCCTGCGCGACCGACACGGCATGCGCGGCCAGGATTTCGTATTTAACCTCAGCCGCGACTACCCGAAGCGCGAGCAGGTGATGCAGTTCGATGAAGACGACCTGCGCTTTGTCACGCGTCTGCTGGCAGAGGTGGGCATCTGGTTCCGCTTCACCACCGACACCCGCCTCAATATTGACGTGGTGGAGTTTTATGACGGCCCACAGGGCTACGTGACGGGCCTGACGCTGCCGGCGGTGCCGCCGTCCGGCCTGCACGATGACAGCGTGGAGTCGGTGTGGGCGATGGCAAGCCGCTATCAGGTGGTGGAGAAAACCGTCAGCACCCGCGACTACAACTACCGCGACGCGCTGGCCGACATGAACGCCCAGGCCGACGTCACCGGCGGCGATGACACCACCTGCGGCGAGGCCTATCACTGGGCGGATAACTACCTGCAGGCCGGTGAGGCCTACAGCGATCACCCTGCCAGTGAAAGCGGGGCGTTTTATGCCCGCCTGCGACACGAGCGCTACCTCAACGGGCAGACTCAGCTCAGCGCCACTTCGACCTGCGCCTCACTGACGCCGGGCACCGTGGTGCGGGTCAGGGGCGGCGCGCACGTGACGGATACGTTCCGCGACGGCGTGGTCATCACCGCGCTGGTGTGCCGCGCGGCCCGTGACAGCAGCATGGAAACGGCGTTTGAGGCCATCCCGGCCGGGGGGCGCTACAGCTTCCGGCCGGAACCGGCCCCGCGTCCGGTGATGGCGGGCACCTTACCGGCGCGCGTCACCAGCACCACCGTGAACGATACCTACGGCCATATTGACCGCGACGGGCGCTACCGCGTCAACATGCTGTTTGACCGCGCAGGCTGGGAAACCGGCTTTGAAAGCCTATGGGTGCGCCAGTCCCGACCGTACGCGGGAGACACCTACGGCCTGCACCTGCCACTACTGGCGGGCACGGAAGTGGCGATTGGCTTCGAGCACGGCAATCCGGACCGGCCCTATATTGCGGGCGTTCTACACGACTCGTCGCGCGGCGACCACGTCACCATCCGTAACTACAAGCGCAACGTGCTGCGCACCCCGGCGAACAATAAGCTGCGGCTCGACGACACGCGCGGTCAGGAGCACATCAAGCTCAGCACCGAGTACGGCGGTAAGAGTCAGTTGAACCTCGGCCATCTGGTGGATGGTGAGAAGCAGAAGCGTGGGGAAGGGTTTGAGCTGCGTACCGACAGCTGGGGGGCCATCCGCGCAAACAAAGGGTTGTTTATCAGCGCGGACGGGCAGGCGGCGGCGCAGGGCGATGCGCTGGAAATGAAGCAACCGATCAGCTTGTTAAAAGGGGCAATAAATCAGCTGACAGAATGGGGAAGCATTACTCAGACGCACCTCAGCTTTCCGCCAGATGTGGATCCGTTAACCTCACTGCTAAAAAGCACCGATGAGCTGGAAGGTTCAGCCATGCTGCTTAGCGCACCTGAAGGTATCGGTGCCGTGACGCCGGAAGGTATGTTGCTTAACAGTGGCAAGGGGCTTTATTTACAAAGCCTGGGTGAAGTTAATCTTGTCAGTGCACAGCGATTATCAGCCAACGCATCGAAAGGAATATCGCTGCTTGCCCAGCAGGAGGGTATGCGACTGGTTTCGGCGAAAGGTCCGTTAGCGGTTGAATCTCACGCCGATACGCTTTCATTGACGTCGCTAAAAGATGTCACCGTGCAGTCCACGCAAGGCCATCTGCAACTTACGGCCAAAAATGGCATTACGATTGGTTGTGGTGGTGCGTATATCAGGCTAACGCCGCAGGGTGATATCGAAATACATGGGCCGGGTTTAATGAGTCTCAAAGGACAGCATGACTGGCAAGGACCTGCCAGTGAAGATTTTCCTCTACCTGAATTACCTTCATCGGTATGTAAAGGGTGCCTTAAGCGTGCGCAGGAACGGGCGCAAGGATTTATTCCGCGATGACAAAAAATTCAATCACGTTTAAGCGTGAATATTACCTCTGACCGCTATTTTATGAATAATCAAATGGCGGCTATCTATTCATATAGTCTATATTTTTAATTAATAAGGGATGAATGCATGGCAGGGGAATGGATTTCTAAACTTGAAGGCCAGTGTCGAAAAATTAAAGTTAAAAACCTTTACCTTATCATTGACCAAGCGGGGATGGATTTATCGATTATTCCAGCTTGCAATGCCTTATCTGTAGAGTGGCAATCTTTGTGGCAAGGGCTTCCGGAAGAAAGTGTGCTAGATGATGCGCCACTGTTAGTGTGCATTGAATTAGAAAATGCACAGCAGCGCCAGTGGATTGGTGATCTAAGTTCTGAGATTTCTAATCGTAATGTGTTATTAGCATTATGTTCCCTTTGGCCGATAGATTTATTGGCCAATTGGTTAAGGAAATGTATTGATGCCAGACATGAAAGTCGCCCAGGAATTCTGCGTTTTTATGATCCCCGATTGTTCCCGCTTCTTGCTGCTAATTTGCTCAACGATGAGCAAAAAGCACAACTTCACAGGCCTGTTATGTTTTGGAGTTGGATAAATCGAGATGGTATTCCACAGTTAATAGCCGGGAATGGTTCTCCACCAGTACTCGGTGAAAATATTGTGCATATCGATCTCAGCGACAGGCAATTGGAATATCTGATGTGTGTGTGTGATGTCAATATCATGCTGGCTTATCAACAAATTGAAATCTCTGTCAACCTAACCAATGAAGCGTTATTCAATGTTTGCTATCAAGGTATGTGCGAGGCAACAGATAAGGGGCTAATTCTGGATGATGATCGTGAGCGCTGGGTGGCGGATAAACTATCTGCATTGTCTGCTACCTAAATGATAAAAGGAACGAGCTAGCAATGAAAATGAATCGTTATTCATATCTTTTAGTCATGAGTTTTTTACTCTTCACGTTACAACCGAGCGCTCAGGCAAATGGTGTGATAAAGGCCATTAATCATACTCACTGGGCAATAAATCATTTCAGCGTAAACGGCCAGTCTGGAATTGATATTATTGGGCCTTATCAGGGCGGCGGCGGCGGATGTTGTTTTGGTGTGCCAGAAAAATGGCAGCCGGGAATGACAGTCAAAATTGATTGGGAAAGAGGTGAAGCATCAACAGATGGTTTTCCAGGCTTTGCTGATAGAGAGAGATACAAAACTTGGTTGAAATTGATGGAAAAGAACGATCGGAAATTTAGTAAAGTAGTTTCAATTCAAGATTATAGAGGTCAGGACACATGCGGTATCACCATCCATTTTCTTCCCTGTGATGAAGTTAAAGTGACAACCAGTTGCTGGTCACCGAGTAATGCCAATTACCCAATCAAAGAGCCTTTAAGGATGAAGGAGCCTGCAGTATGTCCAAAGTGAATACTCATTTTATACGATTCGTTTGTTTAACCCTTGTGTTCCTGATTTCATCCTGCGCTCCACCTGATACTAATGCTGCCAGTGGAGGCGCGGGGGTGATTAAGGCCATTAATCATACTCATTGGGCAATCAATCATTTCAGCGTTAACGGTCAGTCTGGAATTGATATCATTGGTCCTTATCAGGGCGGAGGTGGTGGCTGTTGTTTTGGTGTGCCTGAAAAATGGCAACCGGGAATGACGGTCAAAATTGATTGGGAAACCGGGGTAGGTTCTTCAGATGATTTTCCTGGTTTTGCCGATTGGGATAAATATTTAGCTTGGACAAAAAAAAATCATGCGCAGAAGAGGCAACATAGTAAATCAATTCTGATTCCTGATTATAATGGTGAGGACACTTGCGGTATTACTGTGCATTTCCTTCCTTGTGATGAAGTGAAAGTGACAAACAGTTGCTGGTCACCGAGTCATGCCAATTACCCAATCAAAGAGCCTTTAAGGATGAAGGAGCCTGTAGTATGTCCAAAGTAATTCAAAAAGATTTAGCCTGGTATCCTCCTCCTTTTCCACCGCAAGGGCGTTTACCGGATTCAGCTTCCTTGGTTGGCGGAAATTGTAAAAAGCAGGACAGTCAGGAATTAGCCTATCGGCAAGAATTGTGTGTCGCTGCCGGGCAACGCGTGGAGCCACCCTGCTGCAAAACATTGCATATCAGCATATTCTTTGACGGGACGGGAAATAATATTAATAACGATCTCTATTTATCCAATCCAAAGCATCCAACAAATATCGTGCGCTTATTTCAGGCGACGATTGGAAGCGGCTACGCCGGTGGCGTTGGTAGAGATAAGAGTGGTCTTTTTGATTCTAGTGAAAGCGGGTCTGATAAATATTTTAAATTTTATCTGCCGGGAGTTGGTACGCCATTTCCGGAAGTGAACGATCTTGATTACAGCGCTACTGGGTTGGCGCTGGCGCATATGGGGGAAGAACGTATTAACTGGGCACTTTTACGTATTATTGATGTGCTGAAATTTGTGCTGCAAGACCAGTGGATGAGCAATGCGGAAGCTCGTAAGGCAATTGCCAATATGGGCACTACCTGGGAAAGGCTGGGATACGGTGGCAGTCACAATCGCTATGAAGAATTCACCAAACAGCTGCGTTCACTTAAATCTCAACTGAAGTCTGCGGTTGAGCAACCTGAGCCAGGTAAGCCGAAATTGCTCGGCATAAAAATGTATATTTATGGGTTTTCTCGCGGTGCAGCAACCGCGCGTGCTTTTGTTCGTTGGCTTACTGAGCTGCTGCCCCCCCCTGAGTCAGAAAATACCAAACCTGAGCAATGCTTAGCCATTGAAGAGCTAAAAATTCCTATCAGCGTTGAGTTCCTTGGTTTGCTTGATACGGTGGCATCTGTCGGTGTTGCGCATGTAGCACCCTTTGCGGAAGGCCATATGGCGTGGGCAGATGACACCATGGAATTACCCGATGAGGAGACTTACGGCGGCTTAATTAAACGCTGTGCACATTTTGTTTCGTCGCATGAACAACGTCTCTGCTTTCCCCTGGATTCCATCCGCCGGGGAAATGGGAAATATCCGGCCAACAGCGTTGAAGTCATCTATCCAGGTATGCACTCGGATGTTGGTGGAGGATATCCACCCGGTGATCAGGGAAAGGCAATTGCACCTAATGATGGTTTATTAATTTCTCAAATTGTTTTAAATGATCTTTACTCAGAAGCATTTAAAGCTGGTTCGCCACTGAAAGCACCTAAAGCTAATTTGCCCCTCTTACTTAAAAAAGATGATTGGAGGTCTATGGCTCCGGATTTAGTTGAGCAATTTGCTGTGTCACCTGAATTAAGTGTAAGATTCAACGCTTGGCGAGAATACACCCTCAACCAATCTACGCCTAAGCACTTCAATTCTTACGAAGCCGCAGATTATGCACCGGTTCGATCTTCTACTTGTTTGGAAGAGGTCATTGAAGATCAAATGGCATGGATCACCGGCTGGCGTATTGGTCGCTATGAGAAAGAGACTTTCCTTGATGCACGCTTCTACAAGGTTGCAACGAATAGCGACAGCGATCCCAAACAGTACAAAATTTCAAAAGAGACCCAACAGAAAAAACAGAAGGAGGTCGAGTCAGAAAGAACCATTGCTAAATATAAATATTCAAAACAAGAACTAGACAACATGCTGATGCCCGTCGGTCCTAAGGATTTCGATCCGGATCTGGCGAAGCAGCAACTAAAAGAAGCCGCGCGTGAATTCCGTGAAGATTATCATGGGAAATTTCGCACACAAAACGGCACAGCACAGGTTGTTATCGATAATTTAGTTGGACGCACCATTTTCCTTCTTAACACGGATGATGAAGTCGCGGAGTTTAAAAAAATGAGAACGGAAGGAGATGTCATGTATAGCCTGCTTTTTCCGTTTTCCGATGAATCCCGCACGGCAAACAATCCATCTGGTTTAGTCCGATCACTGTTTGATGACCAGGTGCATGATTCTCGTGCCTGGTTCTTGTATGCCGCCTTAGGTACACGCGAACCATGGGGCGGATATTTCCGCTACCGGATGATCTATTTTGGCGATAAGAGTAACAAATCATTATCTCCATTGGTGATAGCCGGTGATGTTGTTGGGGCAGTGTCTCCACCGCTAGGAATTATTGTCAGCTTGAAGAAAAAAAGAGACATTAAGAAAATGTCTGAAGTGACTGCAACTTCAGATTTAACAACACACGAGATCGTAATACGTGATGTGCAGACGAATGAACCTATTCCTATGTTGCCTGATGCTGCACTACAGCAACAATTTACGCATAATCCAGGAGAGGTTGTTGCGAAATATAAAACGTCAGCGAGCGAGCAAAATATGGTGATGGCGAAGCATTCGATACTACTTGATTGGGAAAATGCGCCCAAAACAGAATCTGTATAATATCTCTAATTAAGGACAACACTATGGCAAATGTCATTCGTCAAGGCGATACGCTGCGTGAATATGGCGGCAAAGTACTGGCAGGACATTATCTCTGTTTTGGTAAAGGGATTGCCGTCATTGGTGATCCGGTAAAATGTAATAAACATGGTATAACGAATATCGCTGAAGGCAGTTCACTGGCAAAAGTTGACGGCCAGCCAGTTGCGCTACATGGACATAAATGCGCCTGCGGTTGTACCCTGGTCAGTTCATTCCCGGATTGCGGTATTGCATCGTGAGAATGCCGCCCTCCTTTACACCACGTTCAGAACCCGCCGCGCCTAATAACAAACGCTGGATGATGGCTGGCGCTGCACTGATATCCTTCAGTTCTGCGGTTATTGTTCTGCTGACTCCTGCAGAACAGCGGGGTGTAAACACGTTTGCGGTAGCGGCTGCTATCACGTTGCTGCTATTGATGGTCTGGCTCACACGCATGTTGTGGTATCGCTGCGCATGGCATAACTGCAGTTTTCATCAACAACTGGTGAAATATGAAGAACAGCAATGGTGGAGCCAGCATCGTCAGGCGGCAGGGCTTCAGGATGTTGTGTTGCTTGGCCCTGCGGGTAGTGAGCCGCAGCACTGGTATCGGTTGTTGCTGCGTGAGCATCGTCCGCTGCAACCTGTAGCGGAATTAAATGGGCAGGCTCTACGTTTACCTCAGGTCGTCAATAAAAGCCAAAGCGCACGCGAAACTCAGCTGGCGCGTCTGTTGGTTTTGCAGTGGCGGGAACAACGACCGGATCCGCTTTGCTCATCGCCGCAACGTTGTTTCTGGCAGGGAACGCAAGAGGCCTGGCAGGCTTTCATTCAGCAGGCATCAGTAACCTTTCCCGAGCTTTCATTACCTGAATATCCTGAGTGCTGGCGCGGGGAGGCTTCGTTGTCAGTAGCTATCGAGAAGATGGCCGATGCGACAACCGATCAAACCATTTTGATTGCCGGTAGCGGATCACAATCGGGTGCTGCTAGTGGTGATCTGCCCGCTGGCGAAGCAGCCGTACTCTGGTTGCTTGGCCGTGTAGGTGAGGTGCAGTTAACCCGTGGTGAAATCTGCCATTCAGGTGACGCAGGTGCACTTTCTGCAGCCTGTGTCCGCGCCCTGGAACAAAGCCAAATAAGCGATCCGCCTGAGGCCTGCCTGCTATTCGCGCTGCCTGAAAATGATATGCCTGCTGCCTGCGGCTGGAATCTGACGCATCATCTTCAGGACGGCAACTGGGGAAGAACGGGAGGTACGGAAGCGCTGGTTGCCATCTCACTCGCCGCACTTAATACGCAACAGCAAGGAAAACCTAGCGGCTGGATTGCTCGCGATCCGGTTGCAGGTTACACCACGGGAATCGTTAAAACCTATGGATAAGGTTCAAAAGCCCGCCGCGATCTCACCGGTGGCAACCGTAGCACTCTTCTTTATCTTCATAACATTACTTGACCTCTTCGGTAGCGCACTCTGGTGGTGGATCTCTTTACAACTCACCACGGAATGGCAGCAGCTTCGTCCATTATTGTTGGTCAGCTTTTTGGTCTGGATCTTGGCAGGTAGCCTGGTCGTGATTGCGGTAATGGGCTGGCGATTATGGATTAAACGCTCAGTCAGTTCAGAACCTGCAACGTCTCAAAAAGCGGTTACGGAAAATAGTGCTTGGGAAACGCTGCGGACATTACGTCAGCAGCTCAGCGCGCGTTACCGCTGGCTATGGCGTAAAAAAGTGCGCCTGTTGCTGGTCGTCGGCGACGACGTGGCCGTCGATCAATTAGCGCCGGGTCTGCGCAAAAATACCTGGCTGGAAGGGAATCGAACCGTGCTGATCTATGGCGGCAACCTCCCGGCTGACGTGGATACGGCAAAATATGCTGCGCTGCGTAAGCTGCGTCGCAGTCGACCGCTGGATGGCATCGTGCTGGTTCAGGCGGACGGTGCCGTTTTAACGCCGCAGAAAAGTGATGCGGTGATGCGATCGCTGGAAAAGGTGGCCACCGCGCTGCGCTGGCGCGCGCCGGTGTGGATCTGGCAGCTTGGACACAGTGACTGGCCGCAGCCAGAGCGTGAAAGCAACGCGGTAGGCGCAGTGTTTCCTGCCAAAGCGCTGCCGGAAGATGTTGCTCAGCAGCTCGAAAGCCTGGTCGCTCCATTGCGTGAACGCGGCTTAGCGCAGGTCGATCACAGCCTCAGCCACGACTGGCTGCTGCGCCTGTCGCAGCAGTTTGCCAGCGGTGAAAGCCTGGCCTGGCAGCAGCGCTTAACGCCGTGGCTGGACCCGGCGCAGCGCAGCTTACTGCGCGGCCTGATGTTCAGCCTGCCGGCTACAAAGCCTGCGCCCGACAGCGTGCATCCACATGCATTAGCTGACAGTGCGCTCTGGCAGGGGATTGCCTCAGACCGTATGAAGGGGCACCGCACCGGCCTGCCATGGCAGCAAACGCTGGCCTGGTCACTGATGGTCGTGATGCTGACTTGGGGGACGGGGAGCCTGGCGTCATTTTTGCTCAATCGCCAGCAAATCATTGATATGGCCGAACGTGCCCGTGCCCGTGCGCTTGCTGCCACCCGCACAGTCAGTGACGAACAACTGATGAGTCTGCACACCCTGCGAAACGATCTGGGGCGTCAGCAGCACTGGCTGGCGCAGGGTATCCCCTGGTATCAGCGCTTTGGCCTTAACCACACGCGGGAACTTTATGATGCGCTGCTGCCCTGGTACGGGTTGACCGCAGGCAGGATGATCCACGCCCCTGCGCGGGCGGCGCTGGAGGAGAAGCTGACGCGACTCGCCGGACTACCGGCGGCCAGCCCATTACGCGCTACGCTGGCTCAGTCCGGTTATAACCAGCTTAAAGCATGGCTTATGATGGCCCGTCCTGAGCAGGCAGACCCTGTGTTTTACGCGAAGACCATGGCTGCCGTGCAGCCCCGGCATAGCGGCATTTCGGATGCGCTCTGGCAGAGCCTGGCCCCGGATTTATGGCAGTTTTATGCCGCCATGCTGCCGACGCAACCGAGCTGGTCAATCCGCCCAGATCCCGCGTTGTTATCTCAGGCGCGTCAGGTGCTGCTGATGCAGGCCGGACAGCGTAACGCCGAGATGACGCTGTATCAGAACATGCTGCAGGCGGTGCGGCGCAACTATGCTGACCTGACACTTGAGGACCTGACCTCCGGCACCGATGCCGCCAGGCTCTTCAGCTCCGATGGCACGATACCCGGCGTCTTTACCCGTCAGGCGTGGGAAGGCAGTGTGCGCGAAGAGATTGAAAAAGCAGCTAACGCCCGGCGTGATGAGATTGACTGGGTGCTGAGTGATAACCGAAACGCGGTGACGCAGTATATCTCTCCTGAAGCGCTGCAGGCCCGTCTCAGCGAGTGCTATTTCAGTGATTTTGCTGCCAGCTGGCTTAATTTCCTCAATGGTATCCGCCTGAACCCGACCAGCAACATCGCCGACGTCACCGATCAGCTCACCCTGATGAGTGATGTGCGTCAGTCCCCGCTGATTGCCCTGATGAATACGCTGGCGTGGCAGGGACAGACCGGACAGCAGCGTGAGGCGCTGTCTGACACGCTGATTAACTCCGCGAAGGACCTGATTAACCGCAAAGAGAAGCCGGTTATCAGCCAGAAAGCCTCCGGGCCAGAGGGGCCGCTGGATGCGACCTTTGGACCAATACTGGTGCTGACGGGCAAAGGCAATGGCGCGCAGCTGGCTTCAGCTGACAGCAGTCTTACGCTGCAGACCTACCTGACCCGCATTACCCGTGTCCGCCTGCGCCTGCAACAGGTCGCCGCCGCGCCGGACCCGCAGGAAATGCTTCAGACGCTGGCGCAGACGGTGTTTCAGGGCAAGAGCGTTGACCTGACGGACACGCAGCAGTATGGCAGCCTGATGGCGGCGAGCCTCGGCGAGGAGTGGAGCGGGTTTGGTCAGACGATGTTTGTGCAGCCGCTGACGCAGGCGTGGGAAACCATCCTGCAGCCTTCTGCGGTGAGCCTGAACGCGCAGTGGCAGCGCTCGATTGTGGAGAACTGGCGTACTGCGTTCGACGGGCGTTACCCGTTTGCCGCCAGCCAGAGCGATGCGTCACTGCCGATGCTGGCCGAGTTTATTCGCGGTGATGCCGGGCGTATCGACAGCTTCCTGAGCAGCCGTCTTGGGGGCGTGCTGCAGAAAGAGGGCAGCAGTTGGGTGCCTGATGCGGCGCACAGTCAGGGACTGACGTTCAATCCGGCCTTCCTGAAGGCTGTTAATCAGCTGCGTGAACTCGCCGATATCCTGTTCACCGACGGGGCGCAGGGTATCAGTTTTGAACTTCAGGGAAGGGCTACGCCAGACGTGGTGGAAACGCAACTGATGCTGGATGGTCAGCCTCTGCACTACTTCAACCAGATGCCCGCATGGCAGTCGATGCGCTGGCCGGGTGACAGCGTCAGACAGGGCATGTTACTGACCTGGACAGGCGTCAGGAGCAGCGCGCAGATTTACGGTGATTATCCGGGGACTTGGGGCTTTATCCGCTGGCTCGAGCAGGGCAAACGCGAACGCCTTGACCGCAGCCGCTGGCTGCTCAGATTCAGCACGCCGGATAAGCGGCAGTTGACCTGGCTGCTGCGCACGCAGATGGGTGACGGTCCGCTGGCGCTCCTGCGGCTGCGTGGTTTCAGGCTGCCGGATAACATTTTTACCGTTGATGCAGCCAGCGCGTCGGAGGCCATGGCGGCACGTGACAGCGTGCCTGATGGAACTGTGTCTGAAGGAGAGGGAGCAGAATGACTGCTACGTTGAATGCGCTGATAAACGCCTGTGGTGCAGATGCTGACAGCCTGAAGGATGCTGCACAGCGCCATCTGGAGGACTGGGCGGGGTGGCTCAGTCCCGTCAGTGGCGAATCGCTGACAGGGGAAGACCCGACCTACAATGAGCAGTTTCAGCAGATCCGTGAAGAAGTGAATAAGCTGTCCGGCGTGGACACGGCGCTGATTAGCTCGCTGTCAGAAGCATTACTGACATCGGTCAGTAAAGACCTTCGTGTACTCACTTTTTATCTCTGGTCCCGACTGCATCAGGACGGTGAACGCGGCCTCGCCGAGGGACTGGAGCTGCTGGCCGGGATGCTGCAACACTTCGGCGATGCGCTGCATCCACACCGTGCCCGTAGTCGCCTGGCCGCGCTGACGTGGCTTGGCAGTACACGCGTGACTGACTCGCTTTCGCTCTGGCCCGAAGCGGACCTCGCGCTGACGCGCCGTATTTGTGGCGCGCTGCTACTGGTACATGACGCCCTGCATGAGGAGGAGCGTCCGCTCCTCTCTCCGCTGCTGCAGGCGCTGGAAGTCAGGCTGGCACAAAACGGAGGGGCAGACAGCGTGGTACCGCAGAACAGCAGCGGACAGCCGGTTGCAGAGTCTGCTGCAGTGCAACTGACTCCTGTCGCGACCGGCCAGGCGCTGATGGATCAGGCGAAGCTGCTGGCGAAATATCTTCGTGAGCAGCCTGAGGGATGGCTGGCCGCACACCATCTGATGAAAAGCGTGCGCTGGGATACCATTACCCGACTGCCAGCGCTGTATGACAACGGCAATACGCGGCTTAAGCCGCCCAAGCCTGACAGCCTGTCCCTGCTCAAGCGTCTGTATCTGCAGCAGAGCTGGATGGAGTTGCTGGAGCTGACCGATTCGCTGTTCGCTCAGGGGGTCAACCACCTGTGGTTTGATTTGCAGTGGTACGCGTTTGAAGCGCACAGCCGACTGCACAGCGGACATCCGGTCAATTCCATTTTGCAACAGGACCTTCGCGGCCTGCTGTCTCGCGTGCCGGGGCTTGAAACGTTATGTTTTGACGACGGTACGCCGTTTGCTGATGAGGTGACCCGCAGCTGGATTGCACAGTCAGTGATGAGCGATCCAGCTGCGGGTATGTGGGACAGCGAGCCCTCACTGCCGGTAAATGCGCATGACGATGATATTCTGGCGCTGGAAAGCGAGGCGCTTGAAAGAGCTGACTCGGACGGTCTGGATGCCGCACTCAGCTGGTTGCAGGCACGACCGGGTGTGATATCTGCCCGAGAGCAGTGGCTGGTGCGACTGTTGATGGCGCGTCTGTGCGAGCAGTGTGGCCGGAGTGAAATGGCGCTGCATCTGCTGGATGAGCTCAATCAACACGGTGAACGCATGACGTTAGCACAGTGGTCACCGGAATTTATGTTTGAGGTGCGGGCGCGGCGGCTGAAGCTGTTACGCGGTAAAGCGGCGCGCAGTGAGAGCGATAAGCAGCGGTTGCAGCCGGAAATGGACGCGCTGCTGTCCGGGCTTATTGCCCTCGATCCGTCCCGCGCCGCCGTTCTCTGCAGTTAACCCCCGAATCATTCTTTCTTCAGCGTTCTGCTGAATACAACCTGTGTGAATCCATGGACGACTTAACCCTGCGTTATTACGACGCCGAAATGCGCTATCTGCTGGAAGCCGGTGAAGAATTCGCCCGGGCCCACCCCGAGCAGGCGGCGATGCTCAACCTCGACAAATCCGGTGCCCGCGACCCTTACGTAGAACGCCTGTTTGAAGGCTTTGCCTTCATGATGGGGCGCATGCGTGAAAAGCTGGACGATGACCTGCCAGAACTGACCGAAGGGCTGGTCAGCCTGCTGTGGCCCCATTACCTGCGCACCATACCCTCTATGTCAGTTGTGGAGTTCACCCCGGACTGGCGTGAGCTGAAGGAGCCGATGCGGCTGGCGCGCGGCTTTGAAGTGATGTCTCGTCCGGTGGGTGAAAAATGCACCCGCTGCCGCTACACCACCACGCGGGACATCACGGTGCTGCCACTGGCGCTGGAAACCGTGCGTCTGACCACGGACTCGGCCGGTCGGTCGGTTGTCTGCATGCGATTCAACGGCGGGCCGCTGGCCGACTGGCGCCGCCTCGATCTCAGTCAGATCCCACTGTATCTCAACGGGGATGNGTCGGTTGTCTGCATGCGATTCAACGGCGGGCCGCTGGCCGACTGGCGCCGCCTCGATCTCAGTCAGATCCCACTGTATCTCAACGGGGATGCTCCGCTCGCCTGCGCGCTGCATGAAGCGCTCACCCTGAACGTGGCGCAGATGACGCTGCACCTGCCCGGCGAAACGGACGCGCGTCCGTTTGCCGGACACTTCAGCGCGCAGGGTTTCAGCGAAGGCGACCGGCTCTGGCCGGGGGATGAGGGCAGTTTCAGCGGCTATCAACTGCTGCTGGAATATTTCACCTTCCGCGAGAAGTTCATGGCGGTGAACCTGCGTGGGTTGGAAACCGTAGAGTTGCCGGCTGCGCTGCCGTGGTTTGAAGTCGAGGTGGTGCTGGCGCAGCGCTGGGAGCATGATTTCCGCTTCAGTGAGAAGCACCTGCGCCTCAATACCGTGCCGGTGATTAACCTGTTTGCGCTGGAGTCAGACCCGCTGACCATTAACGGCCTGCAGACGGAATACCTGCTGCGTCCCATGCGTGTGCAGGACGGGCACACCGAAATCTACGCCGTCAATACGGTTATCTCGTCGGGCAGAGAGCATTACGTTCCGTTCAGCAGCTTCCGCCACAAGGGGGGCATGCTGCGTCATGAAGCCCCAGAGCATTACTACCACACCCGCGTGCGGCGTGGCGCATCCGGCCTGCATGAAACCTGGCTGATCCTGGGTGGCGAAGCCTTTGATAATCACACTGTTGCGGAGAACGAAAGCCTGTCGGTGAGCGTGACCGGCACCAACGGTCAGCTGCCCCGCCGTGCCCTGCAGAGCACGCTGCTGGACACCGCCGTGAGCAGCACCGATGTCGCCATCCAGGTGCGTAACCTCTTCGCTCCCACGCTACCGCGCTATCCTCCGAGCCGCGACCGCTTCCACTGGCGGGTACTGAGCCATCTCGGGTCCAGCTTCCTGTGGATGATGGATAACGCGGATGTGTTACGCGGCACGCTGGCGCTGTATGACTGGACCAACAGCGAAATGAACCGCCGCCGCCTGGAGGCCATTCAGCACGTCTGCCACAAAGAGACCGAGCGCTTTGAGCAAGGCTACCTGCTGCGCGGCGTGCAGATAGAAATCACCCTCGACAGCAGCGGCTTTGCCGGCAGCGGGGATATCTGCCTGTTTGGCGAGATGCTGAGCCGCTTTTTTGCCCTCTACACCGATATTCACCTGTTTAACCGCCTGATACTGATCCTGCAGCCAACCGGAGAGCGCCTCGAATGGGAAGAGAAGCACAACCGCCGCATCTCCGGCTGACGCCCCGGATGGAGCAGGCGCTGACGCGGATGAATTTTTACCGCTTCTGTCAGCTTATCGAGCATCAGCATCCCGATAAGCCGCCGCTGGGCAGCACCAGCCAGCCGGGCAATGATGTGGTGCGTCTGCTGCCACATCCCGGCATGGGGTTTCCGGCGAGTGAACTGAGGTCAGTGGAATACAGTGATGATGACCCGGGAACTCCGCCGGTGGTGCGCACCACTTTTCTTGGACTGTATGGCGTGGACTCGCCGCTGCCGGGCAGCTACATCGATGATATCGCGCAGCGCCGGGAGGGGCATGAGGCGTTGCAAGGGTTCCTCGATATCTTCAACCACCGCATGCTCACTCAGTTTTACCGCATCTGGCGTAAGTACTCCTATCCGGCGACCTTTGCACCGGGTGGCACTGACAATACCTCGCAGTCGCTGCTCGGGCTGGTGGGGCTGGGTATTCCGGGTACGGGCAAACACATCGCTACGCCGGTATCCCGCTTTCTGGCGCTGCTGGGCGTACTGCGCCAGCCTGCCAGAACGGAAGAGGGCGTGTGGGCGCTGGTACGACTGCTGGCGCCGGGAACGGCTGTGACCGTCAGCCCGCACTGCCTGCGGCCGGTTTCCGTTGCGCAGCCGCTGGGTTTTACCGATGACGCAGGCTTTGTGCTGGACGGCAATCGCCCGCTGGGCGACGAGGCGATGGATGCCAGCAGCCAGCTGCTGATTACGCTGACCACAGCCAACCCCGATGAGGCGCAGCGCTGGCTGCCGGAGGGCCGGCTGTATCAGGATTTTCTGGTGATGCTGCGTGTTTACCTCGGCTGGCGCTACCGGGCGCGCATCAGGCTGTGCCTGGAAACGTCACTGCTGGCTCCGCCAGAACTGGGCGATGCCCCTTTCTGGCTAGGCATGACCGGCGTGCTGGGGGCGGACGTTACCACCTCAGAACTTCCCCAAACCTTTACTACGGAGCTCGGCTGTTATGCCGGCATGGATCCGGTGACACCCTGTGAGGAACAACGACGTGTCCATTACCATTTCGACTAAATCCCGCGGCCTGTTGGCCGTCATCGCGGCATTCACGCTGTCAGCCTGCGGGCTGCAGCAGTCCGTCAGCGACGGCACTGCATACGCCTTTGAGGCGGTATTCTACAAACAGATCAAAACACTGCATCTCGATTTCACCGCGCGCGAGAGCCTCAACAGCGACAGCCGTGAGCATAATCCACTGTCGCAGCCGGTCATGGTGCGCGTATTCCAGTTACGCGATCGCAAGGCATTTGATGGTGCGGTGTACCAGCAACTGACCGGGGATGCGGCGGACGTGCTTAAGGCCGAACTGCTGGCCGACCGGGATGTGGTGCTGACGCCGGGCGGTGACGTGTCACTGAATGTGCCAATGGAAAAAGAGGCGAAATATGTGGCGGTGGTGGCGCTGTTCCAGCAGCCGGATATGGCGAAAAACAGCTGGCGGCAGGTACTGGAGCGCAACGATTTGGATCCCGACAAGCCGCGCGTGATTGAGCTGAGCAGCCACAGCCTGCGGCTGATCGCGGAGGATAAAAAATGAGTGCCAGCCACCGCCAGCCGTCGCTGTATGAGCTGTTGAAGGGCCACTTCACCGGCGGCCTGGAACTCGGCGCCGTCAGCGAACAGGACCAGGTCATCCTCTCCGTCCTCGACAACATGCAGCGCATCCTCAACACTCGTGCTGGCTCCATCGCGCACATCCCTGATTACGGTTTGCCGGATATGACACGCATCCTGCAGGGTATGCCGGGTACGGCGCATCAGCTGCTGTTCACCCTGTCCGAAGTCCTGCTGAAATATGAACCACGGCTGAAAGGCATCAACGTGTCTCTGCTAGAACAAACCATCCCTGGTGAATTACGTTACGCGATTGACGCTGAACTCGCAGAAGTGGGGCTGGTACGCTTTGGCACCGAGTTTCAGCCCGAGGGCAGGGTGCTGTTGCGTCACTTGAAGCAACAGCAGTTAGTGGGTAACGGATTGACGCGTTAAACAAGGAAGGCAGCAAGCATGAGTTTCGAAATTAAAACCGGTGCCGATCCGCGCACCTTACCCGCCTATGCACAGCTCAAAGACGAAATCAGTAAGTTGTCGCATCCCGCCCGGCCCGACGTAGACTGGCATAAAGTAGAGCAACTCAGCCTGACCTTGTTTGAGCAAAACGGCGTCGAGTTGCAAAGCGCCGCCTGGTTTACGTTGGCGCGCAGTCACAATGCAGGATTGACCGGGTTAAACGAAGGGCTGAGCCTGATCGATGCGCTCATCGTGCACCAATGGTCAGTCTGCTGGCCGCTGGCTATTGAAGTCCGGGCAGACATTCTCAGCCTGATGTTTAAGCGACTGCAAAATCTTTATCGCAGTTGGGTGGTGGATGAGATTGACCTGCTCGCCACGCTGATTGAGACCGAAGAACGCTTAATCTCATTGCGTGAGGCGCTGCTGCGTTTTGGCGTGAAGGAGATTGCTCAGGCCAATACCCTGTTGCACCAGGTCAAGCATTCACTCGTTCGCCTGCAGGCAAAACCCGCCTCGCCGATGCCAGTTCAACGCGCACCAACCCATAATCAACCGGAAAGCAGCACCCACGTCTATGTCGTCTATCCTGAAGCCGAAGTGCAGCATGAAGTCCCTGCCCAAACTTTTTCACTGAAATCTTTTGTCAGCGGCGCCTGCTGTGCCTTGCTTGCCGGGGCTGTGGTGTTAGTCTGCGGCAGCTGGTATCGCTTTGAACATCATCAGCGCGCTGTGGCCGCGCAAGCGCTGATCGAACAGCAGTATCGAGCCAAACAGGCGATACCAATGGATCGCTTGCAGAGCTGGCATCGCGGCATGGCACAGTTGGAAAACATGGCTGAGCAACTAAATGGTCTGGACAAGGTCAAAGGTAAGTATCTCACCGTGAGCGAGCTTAAAACGGGGATATTTTCCGCTATACAGGCTTTTAATCAACGGATTCCCGTGGAAGAGCAGTTGCGACGCTATGCCGAAGGGAGCGGCAATCAGTTGAGTGATGAGTCGCAAACGGAATTGTTACTGGAGCAATTAACGCTGCGCTATCAGCTTTTGAAGCAGGAAAAAGCGCAAACCAGCACCGACGCACTAAAAAGCCAATCTAAATCAAAGTCGTATGCGGCAGACTTCTGAAATAGGTGATCTGCGTGCAAAACAGATTGAATCCGCTGGTTGAGCAGGTTAAAACGTTGCAAATCAAATGACCGGACGCCTGTGCGTTTTCGACAACCCTCCTCTCACGGAGGGCTTTTTTTTACTGCCTGATAACGGAAAACCATGCCACATAAACAGCGCCGATGGATGAAAAGGTATTGGCTGGTCTGGCTCCTCCTCACGCTGGTCACGCTACTGGCGTTGTTCGCCAACCAGATCCTGCAGCAGCATCGTGCGCGGGAGGCAGAGTTTCATCAGCAGTTTAACCGCATTGCGGCCTATTTAACGCAAAACGAAACTTTATTGCCGTTATTAACGGGTGATGAATATGTGGCCGAGTTGCAGAAGAAATTCCCCCAGATTATCAAACTTGAACACACGCAGAATCGCTCGCTGACGGGGCCAAGATTTGAAGAAGTCAGCTCCGGTCGCTACTGGCTGTATAACCCCTATCGACAATTTCGCATGCTGGTGGATTTGCACTTTGCCGTGCAATCACCGGATGTCGCGCTGGCGCTGGCATTTCATATTCATGCACAGCCGGTGATTTCCGCACCGACCTATTCAGACCAGGCGCGTTGGCAGTGGCAACGACCCTTTATCAATCTCTATCAGCCCTTTCTGATTAAGGGCAGTGCGAACCCCGACTGGCATGCGTTGCATGCGGTTCCTTTCCTGCTGGCCCTGCTATTGTGGCTGATTATCGGTGTGCTGGGCTGGAGTCTGTTACGCCACTGGCGACGTAACGTCGAGATGCGATTGCGCGCCGATTACTTCCAGCGCACGCGACGTGAAGCACTAGGGGAATTCACTGCGGGTATCATCCACGAGATCAATCAACCGCTGACAGCTATCAATACCTGGTTGCACAGCAGCCAATTGCTGTTGAAACAGGGTAAGCACGAAAATCTGCCGCATGCGCTTAACGCTATCAATCTGCAAACCGAACGCCTCGCAGGTTTGCTGCAGCGCTTTCGTGACATTGTCAGCGAACGGCCCGTGGCGATGAAAGCGATCAGCCCTGATGTAGTGTGGCGGCGCGTTACCGTATTGCTACAACAGGAGTTGGATGCAGGAGACGTTGAGATCCACACGCACTTTCGACACGAACACATGCGTTTGATTGGCGACGATCAATGGCTTGAGCAGGTATTTCATAACCTTTTACAGAACGCCATCCACATGCAGCAGGGGCAGGCAGACGCATGGGTACGCATTTCTTCTGAGTGTCTACCGCACGAAATCAAAATCATCATCAGTGATAACGGACCGGGCTTCTCTGCCGAAGGATTAGCGCAGGCCTGCATGCCGTTCTACAGCACGCGCCCACAAAGCATGGGGTTGGGCATGACGCTGGTTGAAAGCCTGATGTTACGCATGAACGGCCAGCTGCGGCTGGCAAATCGCGCCGAAGGCGGCGCGGAAATTACCTTAATATTTCCACTGGCGGAGTAACGGAATGGGCGCAAAAGTTTGGTTGGTGGATGATGATTTATCAGTACGTGAATCATTAGGTTTTTTGTTGAAAACGCTGGAGTATGACGTTGCCGATTTTGCCGATTTAGCGTCGTTTGAAGCGGCAACCCTAGCGGAGGAACCGCTGCGCGGCTGCTTACTGCTGGATGTGCGCATGCCGGGCATCAGTGGCCTCAGTTGGTTGGCGGAAAAGGGGGCACGCCATCCGCTGCTGCCGGTGATTATCATGACCGGCCATGGCACCATCGAGGCCTGCCGCCGTGCGTTTCGTCAGGGGGCGTTTGAGTTCTACACCAAGCCGCTGGATATAGAACCGCTGCTGGAAACCCTGCATCAGGCGATGCATGAAAGTGAACAACGCGCGCAGCGCTGGGAAGCACAGCAGGCATTGCAGGCGCGTTTTGCGCTCCTGTCAGCGCGAGAAAGCGAAGTGATGCAACTGATGATTGCTGGGCAAACCAGTAAAGAGATTGCGAGCGATCTGGCTTTATCCCCACGCACGGTTGAAGCGCATCGTGCGGCAGTATTGGCTAAGCTGGAGATGGATAACCTGGCGCAATTGATCCACGCCTGGCAACAACTCAACCAGGTATAACTACCTGGTTTGCCGCGTAATCGTCCGAATGTTTTTTGACCCGCTTACGTCCTAGAGTGTTGCCCAACATAACTCAGGAGTGACACATGAATATTCGCCTTTCTCTTATCGCTGCCGCGGCAGTATTTGCTTCCTTTGGTAGCCAGGCTGCCGTGACTGAAACCAATCTGTCACTCGCTGAAGCGCAGAAACTCGCCAGCGCAGCGATCCAATCCTGCGCGGCAAAAAACTACAATGTCACCGTAACAGTGGTGGATCGCGCAGGTCTGGTCAAAGCCGTACAACGCATGGATAACGCTGGACCCCATACCGTTGATGCCAGCCGTATGAAAGCTTTCACCGCACTGAGCACCAAAAACCCAAGCGGTAAAGTGATGGAATCGGCACAGAACAATGCTGGCGCACAAAACATGCGTGACATCTCCGGCTTCCTGTTGCTGGCAGGCGGTGTGCCAGTGAAGAGTGGCGATCAGGTGATTGGCGCCATCGGCATTGGCGGTGCACCGGGCGGAAACCTGGATGAAGCCTGCGCGCTAGATGCGTTAAAAGCAATTCAGTAATGATTGATTAATCAGAGGGTTGAGAAGGTGCGCACCCATGCGCACCCTACATTGGCCTTACCCGCTTCGACGCCATAAAACACAACAACGGCACCGGTAAGGTAAACAACAGCAGTAACCACAGCAAAACATACACCGCGTCCACGCCATCATTCTGCAGGTTGTTATAAAGCTGCACCGGCATCCCTTGCGGGAAATAGGCAAAAATCATCACAATGCCGAACTCACCCATCGCCCGCACCCATGCTAACGCCGTCGCCGATGCCAAACCCGGCGCTGCCAGCGGTACCGAAAGACGCCAAAACCCCTGCCAGGATGATGCACCCAGCGTGCGCCCCGCATCCAGAATATCCTGCGGGACACCCGCAAACGCGGACCGCGCAGTGGTGATGAAGTAGGGCAGTGCGCCGTACCACTGCGCCAAAATAAAAGCGGCTGGATTGTTGACCAACGTCCAGCCGAATTTACCCAACAACTCTCCCGGCACACTATAAGGGCCGTAAGCACTGACCAGCAGAATGCCCATCGCCAGCGGTGGCGTCAGCAGCGGCACCATCACCAGCAGTTCGACAATGGCGCGTGCGCGACCCTGTGCCTGCGACAGCCACCACGCCACCGGTAGCCCACTGATAAAAATTAACAGCAGTGCAATCGCGCCCAAACCCAGAGAGGTGGTGATGGCGTTGCCGTCTCCCCAAGCAAGATGCAGATGCTGCCACTGCGTCACACCAATCAGGGTAACAAAAGGCACTGCCAGCAACAAAAGTGCTGGCAGTGAGAGCCACAGCGCAGTGGCATAGCCGGTTTTCATTATTCGTAAATAGCACCGCCTTTCGGCGTGGCATAGCCATTCTGTTTAAACAGTGCCTGGCCTGGCTGGCTCAGCATGAAATCAACAAACGCTTTGCCTGCTGCGGTGCCGTGAGGCGCGTTTTTCAGCACGGCAGCGTAGTAAACCAGCGGTTGGGTGTGCAGTTCTTTATCTTTACCCGCGCTATCTTTCACACTGAAGCTTACTGTGTCATACCACTGTTTCGCCATCTCTGGATTACTCAGGTTAATCTCATCCGGCAGGGCCACGTAGGGCAGATGTGCCGAGATCACTTCGCTTTCATAACCCGCAGCGGCATCCACCTGACCACTCTCTAAGCGTGCCAACAGGCCACCTTCCAGATGTGTCTGGGCCGGATTTTGATAGCCACCCATAATTTTATCGGCGATGCCCGGTTGCTTGTAATATTTCTCCGCCAGCAACAGGGTAAAGACGATGTTCTGACCTTTCGGGTCGTTGATGGGATCGGTGCGGCCGAACTTGATGCCCGGCGTCGACAATACTTTCAACCAGCTCGCATCACTGCCTTTAGCCTGCGCGAACTGCTGTGCAAATTTGCCTTTCGGGCTGTAGGCGATCACCATGCTGGTGCTGGCAACAGGCACCGCATCATCAATCAATCCCGCATCTTTCAGAATTTGCATTGGACCTGGCGTGATGGAGACGAAAACGTCAGCGGTGATTTTTTTGCTCGCCAGCAGACGCGCCATACCGTAAGCGCCCTGGCCTTGACCTTCATATTTGCCGTCATTTTGTTTGGCAAAGGCTGGACCTAAAGACTGGTCCATCACTTTGCCCATCGAACCCGCGTAAGTCACACGAATATCGGTGTTGGCTTGCGCCTGCAGGCTGAGCCCAGCGGTGGTGGTTAACAACAGTGCTGTGAGGTATTTAACGTGCATTCCCTTTCTCGCTATATAATTAGATAGATAACGATTATCGGAAATTGTGTCAGCAGTGCAAGCTGAAATCTGTTGCGAAATATGGGGATAGCCCGCCGTGGCGGGCTGCGAACTCAGGCGAGAATGCGCTGAGCCCAGGATTCGATATCGTCGCCACTGCCGATATCCAACTGCACTAAGCCATTGGTGATAAAGGTTGGGGAGACATGAATCCCATTCTGGCGTGAGTACTTGCAATGCCATTTGATCTCGTTCTGCAACTCCGCACGCAAGAAAGGTGCCTGTGCATCCACACCGCTATATTGTTGTAAACGTGCAAGAATCTGATTCGGCGTCGCATCCATATTGGGGCCATGGCTGTGATCGGTAAACTCAAACTCTTCACGGTGATCGGCTACCGCCTGCAACACGCGCTTCGCGGCAGCTTTGCCTTCTGGCAGCGTCGAAGCGGCAAGAATATAGCGCACGATCAGCCCTGAATACATATGCCACGGCTGCGATTGCAGTCGAATCTTGAGCGTCATCTTATCTTCGCCGACCAATGCCAGTAGCGCGTCTAACTTATTGAATGCACGCACTGAGAACGGGCAGGTTGGCTCCAAAAACACCTCGAAGACTTTAGGGCCATGGCCCCAGACCAGCGGATCAGCATGTAAAGCAGTGGTTTGACTCATTTTCATTCCCTGTTGCGAGGATAGACGTTGCCTTAATTTGGCAAAATGCGAAAGCGACAGCCAGCATCGGCTTAGGCTTTTTTGTTACAAGGGCATTCGCTGGGCGAAAACCGCCTCAAAGAAAAATCGTTTTATAGATCCGTTAACTACGAGAAAACCCGCCGCTGCAGCGTCTGCGCAGAAAATATCCGACTATAGTTATGCCATTCTGGATTTCCTTTTTGTGCGGTGTACGCCGCACGTTTTATTCATTTGCCTGGAGCCAATAGTCAAGCAACGAGGTTAAATGTGTTTGCCGAACTTTCCTGGAAAATCATCCATCAGGTGATCAATCAAACCATTGCGGAGATGGTGGATGAGCAGCAAACTCTGGATGTGTTAACCCTGCATCGTCGGCTGCGCGAGATGGCTGAAAACGAGACAGACGAGGAGATGGTGTTGTGTTACTGGCAGGCGTGTAAGGTCTTGATGCGCTTGCCCCCGACCGTTACGGCCAGCCAACTGGTGGAAGCCGCACGCCTCGCGTATCGCGGGTCAGTTAATCACTGACCGCTTTAACTCTGGATGCTTTTCGTCTCTGTTATCGCCTGTTTCAGTCTAATCGACTGATTAATCGTCATAATCCTAAATGATGCTCTGCTAGACTGTGTGGTCGAAAACGTTGAAACAGAGGACAGTAATGAAAATCAAAAGTTATGCCGCGATGAATGCTGGCGAAGCACTGGTGCCTTTTGAGTATGAGGCCGGTCCGCTGGCAGCTGAAGAGGTACAGGTTGAGGTCGATTACTGTGGCGTATGCCATTCCGATCTGTCGATGATTGATAACGAGTGGGGCATCTCTGCGTTTCCGGTGATTGCGGGACATGAAGTGATTGGCCGCATTAGCGCGTTGGGTGATGCGGCGCAGAACAAAGGCTTGAAAGTGGGCCAGCGTGTCGGTATCGGCTGGACGGCAAAGAGCTGCCAGCACTGCAATGCCTGCATCAACGGCGAGCAGGTCAACTGTGAAAATGGCTCCGTTCCTACCATCATGAATAAAGGCGGATTCGCCAGCCATCTGCGTGCAGACTGGCAATGGGTGATCCCACTGCCAGAATCGATGGATATCACCACCGCCGGCCCATTGCTGTGTGGCGGCATCACGGTATTCAAACCGCTGTTGATGCATAACATCAATGCCACCAGCCGCGTGGGTGTGATTGGCATCGGCGGTCTCGGCCATATGGCTATCAAACTGCTGCGGGCGATGGGAGCGGAAGTGACCGCGTTCAGTTCTAACGCCAGCAAAACTGAATCCATCCTGGCGATGGGTGCGGATCGCGTAGTAAACAGCCGTGACCCGCAGGCGTTGAATGCGTTGGCTGGACAGTTTGACCTGATCATCAGCACCGTGGCGGTGGATCTTGACTGGCAGCCGTACTTCCAGGCACTGGCTCCACACGGCAAATTCCACACCGTCGGTGCGGTGATGAAGCCATTTGAAGTGCCGGCTTTCAGCCTGATCATGGGCGACCGCGCAGTCACCGGCTCGTCAACCGGTTCACCGGGTCAGCTACGTTCGCTGATGAAACTGGCATCGCGTGTGGATGTTGCACCCACGGTGGAAGCCTTCCCGATGTCCAAAATCAACGATGCGCTGGATCACGTGCGCGCGGGTAAAGCCAATTACCGTGTCGTACTGAAAGCGGATTTCTAACCTCGCTTTGATCCTTTCCGGTGCGCAGCTCTGCGCACCGTTCTAAAACAGCATTCAGCGCCCTAATCCTCTGACTATTCAGCATTATATTGCCCGCCATTTTGCTAATCTGCTGTTCTCTCAAGCAAAACTCCAAGGACAACGATGAAGATTTCCAGCTATGCCGCGCTGCAAGCCGGTGAGGCGTTGGTGCCTTATGAATATGATGCCGGTCCGTTGGCAGCGGAAGATGTGCAGGTTGAAGTCGAATACTGCGGCGTGTGCCATTCCGATCTCTCGATGATCGATAACGAGTGGGGCGGTTCACGCTATCCACTGATCGCCGGTCATGAAGTGATTGGGCGTGTGGTGGCACTGGGTGATGCTGCGCAGAATAAAGGGCTGAGCATCGGTCAGCGGGTTGGCATTGGCTGGACGGCGAAAAGCTGCCAGCACTGTGACGCCTGCATTGCCGGCGATCAGGTCAACTGCCTGAACGGCAAAGTCTCTACCATCAACAATCACGGCGGTTTTGCCAGCCATCTGCGCGCCAACTGGCAATGGGTGATCCCGCTGCCCGAAGCACTGGATATCGTGTCGGCCGGTCCACTGTTGTGCGGCGGTATTACCGTGTTCAAACCGTTATTGATGCACAACATCAACGCCACCAGCCGTGTGGGGGTGATTGGCATCGGTGGATTAGGCCACATGGCGATTAAGCTGCTGCGCGCCATGGGGGCGGACGTCACCGCATTCAGTTCAAATGCCAGTAAAACCGACACCATTCTCGCCATGGGTGCCAATCGCGTAGTGAACAGCCGTGATGCCGAAGCGTTAAGTGAATTGACCGGACAGTTTGATCTGATTATCAGCACTGTGGCGGTAGATCTCGACTGGAAGCCCTACTATCAGGCTCTGGCGCGTCAGGGCAAGTTCCACACCGTAGGCGCAGTGATGAAACCCTTTGAAGTACCCGCGTTCAGTTTGATAGTGGGAGACAGGGCGTTGACGGGATCTTCAACCGGTTCACCGGCGCAATTGCGAGCCTTGCTCAAGCTGGCGGCGAGGGTAGATATTGCCCCGCAGGTGGAAACGTTTCCGATGTCGCAAATCAATGCTGCGTTGGAACACGTGCGGGCGGGGAAAGCCCATTACCGCGTGGTGTTGAAAGCAGATTTTTAACCTTAAACCGGGTGCACCTGAATGTGCACCCGGCCATATAAAGGGCGCAAAGTCTTAGTAGGGGCGCCATTAATGGCGCCCAGGCAACGCATTACCCGCGAGGATCATTCTCACCAAGGAAGAAGTACCATAGCGGAATCGACATCAAGGCCGTAAACACCGAGCTATACAGCGCAATCATAAAGCCCTGCGTGATGTACATCGTCAATGACCAGTGGCTGAACGGAATACCGTACTGGTCGATGACCCCGCCAATAATCGCATTGCTCATCACAGAGACAACGATGATTGCCAGGATGCAGACGCCACGCAGGAAATAGCGCATCTCCTTACGCTTCACTTTAAATCGAGCACGAATAATGCCCAGCGGGGATTGCTGCGATGCCAGAATCTCTGCTTCTGTCATCGGCACGCGTTGTTGCTTGCGCCAGCGCATGATATCCACCAGCAAAAACGCCAGTAAGCTGACGCCCATCACCGGCAACGCATAGCCCAGCGCCAGCGCGACAATCAAACAGGTTGCTTTGCTGTAGTGTGGTATCGCCAGCCAGGTTTCGGTCAGCGTCTGCGCCGGATTCGCCTCAACCAACTTTGGACGACGTATCCACCACATGCGATACCCCAGCACGATCATGCTGCACAAGCCCAGACCGAAGAACGCCAACAGCAGCTGGTTAGGCAGGCCAAACAGCACGCCCATATGGGCATCTACACCCCAGCGTGTCAGCTTCGCCACCAGCGGGAATCGATCAAAGTAGACGTGATCGACAATGGCAAAACTTTGCGGATTCACCGAAACCGCATCAACCTGAGTGGGCCAGCTGCGATCAATTTCCGACACCGTCCAGGCTTTGTCGGCACTTTTCGGTTGGCGCAACTCCAGCTTGGTGGCATGGAGTCCATCCTGGCGGGCCGCGTTCAGCACCTGGTCCCAGTCAGCGTCAGGCAGGTTATTCGGCATCGATTTTGCGGAAGCGGCGACCGGTTTAGTCATGGCAGACATCGGCATGCTCGACATGCTCATATCCGACATATCCATATCGGGCATGCCCGGCATGCTGTGGTGATCCGCATGAGGATCTGCTGGAGCGGCAGGGGCATCACTGCTCAACGCCGTGTTCACCTGCGGTGTCAGCCAGTTGAGTTCGGTACGCCAGCGATCAATATTGCCGCCTGCCCATTGTGACCAGGTCAGCCCGGTGGCTGAAAAGAACACCAGCCCCAGCAACAAGGTGAACCCCAATGTGATGTGCCAGTGGCGGCTGAAAGCAAACCCGGTGCGTGCCGTTTTCAACTTGCGTTTAGGACGTGTTCCCAGCCACAACAACACGCCACCGAGCGCGGCGACCCATAACCACGAAGCTGCCAGCTCACTGTAGTTACGACCAAAATCCCCCAATAGCAGACTACTGTGCAACAAATCGAGGGTCGTCCGCAGCGGCAGTACGCCACTGGTGCCGTACACCGTCATATCGCCTTTCACTTTCAGGCTGTAGGGATCGATAAACACCGCGCGCGATTGCGATGCGCCCAGCGAGGCATCGCTGAACTGCACACGGGTCGTGTCAGTGGCTCCCGGCGCAGGTCGCACCGCATAAATGTGCTGTTTTTCGCCCGCCCAGGCACGCGCCGCGCTGATTTGCGCTGACAGCGGCTGTGCGCTTCCCTGGGGCTGTGCCGTTAACGCATCCGCATAAATCAGGTTTTCCAGTTGCGGCGTGAGCACATACAGGGTGCCGCTGAGTGCCGCCACAAAGATAAAGGGCGCAACAAACAGACCGATATAGAAATGTAAGCGACGTAGTAGATTAAGCACCGCACCGCGCGGTGCTGCAGAGTGAGCAGCTGACAAAGCCGTCTTCCTTCCGTTTAGAGAATGACGTGGCGCAACAAGCCGTTGTGCCGTTTATAGATATTGTTCAGTCAGGAGGAGGCGTTGTGGTGGCGCGCGTGGACGATGGTTACCGCTGTAGCGACGTAGCACCGGCGTGACCACATGCGGCAGCGGCGGGGCACGTGAGCTCACCATGATCAGCCAGATGAAGGGGATAAACACCCATATCATCAAGGGCACATGCACCAGCAAATCACAGTAACCGCAGGCAAACTCGCCGTCATCCATCATGTGATGGTCCATGCCCGGCATCGCCATATCCATCATCATTTCATGATGTTGCATCGACATGCCCGACATTGTGCCGTGTGACGGCATCGCCATCATGCGGTTTTGCTGCTCCATCAACGTCTTCGACACGATCGGCGCGACAAACAGCAACAGCACCGCCACAATGGCGACGCAGGCAGTCAGGCGCTGGCGAAATTGGTGTGAAAACGTCATGGTGAGTACGGATTGATTCAACAAATGAGGCCGAAGTGTAACGCCATTGCCGTGTAAGGGTTAAAAAAACTCAGGCTATTTTAGAAAAAATTCGCACCTTTTGAAAAAAGTCACTTTACGGGCTGCATTTGTTAACCTTAATGCAACCTGATGAGAACAGTACGGAAACAATAAACGGAGACGCGATGAAGATAGTGATGCTGGATGGCGACACCTTGCCGCAACCCCCTGCACGTCCTGAATGGTGTACGGAATGGCACTTTCGCGGGACGACGCAGCCCAGTGAGATTGTAGCGGCGCTGCGCGGCGCGCACATCGCCATAACCAATAAAGTCCCCCTGCGTGCGGAGACACTGCGGCAGTTGCCTGACTTGCGCTACATCTGCGTGGCGGCCACCGGTTATGATTGTATCGATTTAGAGGCCTGCCGCGAGCAGGGTATTGTGGTCAGCAATGTGCCAGGTTACTCCACGCGCAGTGTGGCCGAAGGCGTTATTGCTGCGCTGTTTGCGCTACGTCGTCAGTTAGTGGATTACGCCACGAGTACGCGCAGTGTCTGGCCCGCATCATCGCACTTCTGCGTACATCGCCAACCGATTCAGGATATCTTCGGTGCCACCTTAGGGGTTGTCGGCAAGGGGGATATCGGCAGTGCCGTGGGGACAATGGCGCAAGCGTTAGGCATGACGGTGTTGTATGCCGATCGCAAGGGCAGCACCCAGCCGCGTCCCGGCTATGTGCCGTTTGAAGAGGTGCTGGCGCGCAGTGATGTGTTAACGCTGCACTGTCCGTTAACGCCACAAACCCAACAGTTGATAAATCTGCACGCGTTAGCGCAGATGAAGTCTTCCGCCTTATTGATCAACACTGCACGTGGCGGGCTTATCAATGAATCCGAGTTGGCGCATGCATTGCGTCAGGGTGTGATTGCAGGGGCTGCGCTAGATGTGTTAACCCATGAGCCGCCGCCAGCAGACCATCCCTTGTTGCAACCCGATGTGCCAAATCTGCTGCTGACGCCGCACATTGCCTGGGCCAGCCAGCAGGGTGTGGCAAACCTGCTGCGCGGTATTGAGGGAAATCTTGCCGCCTTTGCCGCCGGTGAAGCGCGTCACGTGGTGAGTTAAGCGCTAAAAAATCGATCGGCCCAGCCGCTCTGTGAGTTTTTCCAGCAGGGCGGTGCCCGCCAGCGAGTTACCGGAATTGTCCAGTGCGGGTGACCAGACAGCGATGCTCATTTCCCCTGGGATCACCGCCACAATACCGCCGCCCACGCCTGACTTGGCGGGCATGCCCACGCGCCAGGCGAATTCGCCTGCGCCATCATACATACCGCTGGTCATCATCAAGGCATTCACCTGTCGCGCCTGACGGGGTGAAATCACTGCCCATTCGTCCTGCTGGCTACGACCGTGATTGGCGAGATAGAGGAAGGTTTGCGCCAGTTCTTCACAACTCATCGCCAGCGAGCAGTAGTGGAAATAGGTCTCCATCACTTTGCTTACGTCGTTATGGAAGTTGCCGAAAGACTTCATTAGCCAGGCAATGGCCGCGTTGCGGGCTGAGTGTTCATATTCCGAGCGTGCGACCACCCGATCGTAATGGATGTCATTTTGCTGGGCCAGACGACGCACAATTTCCAGCATACGTTGGCGAGGGGCGGTTAAACGGCTCTCCAGCAAATCACACATCACCAGCGCCCCCGCATTGATAAACGGATTACGCGGTTTTCCTTGCTCCAGTTCAAGCTGCACCAGCGAGTTGAACGCCTGGCCTGAGGGCTCTTTGCCCACCCGTTGCCAGATTTCGGCATCTTCATACAGAGTCAGTGCCACGGTCAGCGACAACACTTTAGAGATCGACTGGATGGAAAACCGGGTTGAGGCATCGCCGGCCTGAAAACGCTGGCCGTCAGAGGTGACGATCGCGATGCCAAGTTGATCGGCTTCGACTCCCGCCAGTGCAGGAATGTAGTCGGCAACTTTTCCCTGATGCGTTAACGGTCTAACCTCGTTTACGATCTCTTCCAGTAATCCATTAGTGAGTTCTGACACCTGCAGGCTCCGATATTGTTCATTTTATGGGGTGCACATGCGGTAGCGGCGCGATTTATCGCGCAATAAATTGCGCCGCTACCGCATGTGCAATGGCAAAGCATCGTATTATCGACTTCGGCCAGGATCATGGTGTTTTGCCTGTTGCGCGTCAACGGGCGGCGCAAAAATCTGTGAGGTTTCCGGGTGAAGCCTGCGTTACAGTGCCAATATCCTGCACACAACAGCGAGCCAACTCATGATCAGCCATCTCCTGCGCGATTTTCCGGCAGCAGCGCAAAACGGCACAGCCGAGACCTTTGAAAGCCTGTTATCGCAGCCGGGCTTACGCATTGAACGTATTGTCTCCACCGGACAGGCCAGCCCGCCGGATTTTTGGTATTGCCAGACGCAAGGCGAATGGGTGTTGGTTTTGCAGGGCGCGGCCGGTTTGCAGTTGGAAGGGGAGAGCGAAGAGCGCAGGCTGCACCCCGGCGACTGCGTGAATATTCCGCCCCACTGTCGCCATCGTGTTAACTGGACCGACAGCGGCGGGCCGACGGTCTGGCTGGCGGTACATTACGGTGAGATCTCAGATCAACCGTAAAATTCTGTTGCCAATGATTGCGTTACGCTGCCGTCGGCTTTGGCTATGCTGACGGTTTTCCGTAGCGGGATGCGCGGCGCTGAAGTTATTGAGGATCTGCATGTCTGTTTCACAAAATGCCACTCAGCCTGATAATGAGATGCGTGCCGGGCGCTTTATGCTGCTGCAAAAGCTGCTGCGCCGTGACAAAACGCCAGTGGCCTTATTATTGCTGGCTGCGCTGGTGGGTGTACTTACCGGGTTGGTGGGTGTGGCCTTTGATCGCGCGGTCAATTTCATCCTGCATCTGCGCCTCGATTGGCTGGACGATGCCATCAGCAACCCGTTGTTAGGTGTGATTTGTGCCTTTATCACGGCGGCGCTGTTGGGGGCGATGGGCTACTATCTGGTGCGTCGCTTTGCGCCGGAAGCGGGCGGATCGGGCATTCCCGAGATTGAAGGCGCGCTGGAAGAGTTGCGCCCGGTGCGCTGGTGGCGTGTGCTGCCAGTGAAATTCATTGGCGGCCTTGGTGCGCTGGGTTCCGGCATGGTGCTGGGCCGCGAGGGTCCGACAGTGCAAATCGGTGGCAACATCGGCGGCATGTGCCTGGATCTGTTCCGGGTCAAATCGTCTGAGTCACGCCATACGTTGCTGGCCACCGGCGCGGCGGCGGGGTTGTCTGCCGCCTTTAACGCGCCGCTGGCGGGTATTCTCTTTATCATTGAAGAGATGCGTCCGCAGTTTCGCTACAGCTTAATCTCGATAAAAGCGGTGTTTGTCGGCGTGATTGTGTCGAGCATCGTCTTTCGGGTGTGTAATGGCAATGAAGCCATTATCAACATCGGTCAGTTACGCGATGCGCCTACCAATACGCTGTGGCTCTACCTGCTGCTCGGGGTACTGTTTGGCGGTTGCGGGGTAGCGTTCAACCGGATGATTTTCCTTGCGCAGGATCAGTTCCAACGTCTGCATCAAGGACGCACGGCTTCCTGGGTGATGTGGGGCAGTGTGCTGGCAGGTTTATGCGGCGTGCTGGGGTATTTTTTACCGCAGGCTGTGAGCGGCGGTACCACGCTGATCCCTGATTTTGCCTCCGGTCACTTCGGTGCACTGGCGTTGTTCGGGCTGTTTGCACTGCGCACGTTGGTCACTATCTGCTGCTTTTCCTCGGGTGCGCCCGGTGGCATTTTCGCCCCGATGCTGACGCTGGGCACGCTGCTCGGCACCTGTTTTGGTCAGCTGTGTATGCACTGGTTCCCGGACTATCAGTTGGAAGCCGCCACCTTTGCGGTGGCGGGGATGGGGGCATTGTTTGCGGCCTCGGTGCGCGCACCGCTGACGGGTATTGTTTTGGTGCTGGAAATGACCAACAACTATCAACTTATCCTGCCGATGATCATCACCTGTCTTGGTGCTACCCTGGCGGCACAATTCTTTGGTGGCAAGCCGCTTTATTCGTCTATTCTGGCGCGCACGCTTGCCAAAGCACAGCTGAGCGCCCACGCCAAAAGCCCTTAAGGACGCTTGCCGACGCTGTGGGTCAGCGTGGTCCAACGGCGTGCCTGTTCGCTCAGGCTGAAACCCAAACCGTGACGATCGGAGATCAGCATCCGACCGTCACGCAGTTCCAGCTGTTCGTTGAACAGCGGGTTGAGCCACTCAAAGTGTTCAAGCCAGGGCTCAATAGGATAGGCAGCGGCAAGGTGGATGTGGATTTCCATCGCGAAGTGAGGCGCCAGTTTGCGTCCGTGGCGGGCGGCCAGGTCCATAATTTGCAGGAACGGCGTAATGCCCCCAACGCGCGGCGCATCCGGCTGCACAAAGTCACTGGCGTTACCCAGAATCAGCTGCTCATGTTCACGGAAACTGGTCAGCATCTCACCCGTGGCGATTGGCGTGTCCAGCGCGGCCGTTAACGCAGCATGGCCTTCGACGTCATAGGCATCCAGCGGTTCTTCAATCCAGATCAGGTTAAACTGCTCCATTTTACGTCCCATGCGAATCGCTGTTTCACGATCCCATTGCTGATTGGCATCAACCATTAGCGGGAAGTCATCCCCCAGCGTCTGACGTACCGCCGTCAGGCGTCGCAAATCTTCCGCGGTGTTGGGTTGGCCGACTTTGAGTTTGATACCGCCAATGCCGTTTTCCCGCGAAATCGCTACGTTGTTGATCACCTGATCCAGCGGGGTATGCAGGAAACCGCCCGAGGTGTTGTAGCACTTTACCGAATCACGATGTGCGCCCAGTAGCTTGGCCAGCGGCAATTTGGCGCGCCGTGCTTTCATATCCCACAGCGCAATATCGAAAGGTGATATCGCCTGTACCGCCATGCCGCTGCGGCCCACTGAGGCACCTGCCCACAGCAGTTTGGTGTAAATCTTGTCGATGTCGTTGGGATCTTCGCCGATCAGCGCATCTGAAATTTCACAGGCATGCGCATAAATCCCCTGACCACCCGCGCGCTTTGAATAGCTGAAGCCGATGCCCTGGAATCCGTCACGCGTTTCGATCTCCGCCACGATGATCGCCACTTCCGTGAGCGGCTTTTGGCGTCCGGTCAGCACTTTGGCATCACTCACTGGCGTTGCCAGCGGCAAAAATGCCAGCGACAGATTGACCCAAACGATGCGGTCACCGCTTTCGGTGGCGTTGCCCGCGCCTTGAGATTTGGCATAGCTGACGGCACTGGAATTCACACTCGACATGATGTTCTCCTGTAAATGATTGCGCTAACATTTATCTTCGAAGCAGACTATGCGTCACTAAACAGGATAATTAATGCCTTATCGATCACAAAATCGGAAATCGGTTATGATGAATGATAGCCCTAACATTTAAGCGATATGCGCTGAATTTGCCGTCGCGGCCTGCTATGCTAGCGCTATCTGTCTGCATCCTGAGCCGCCATGAAACAACGCAATCCTGAGCGCAACACTGCGCCCACGCTGGAAGATGTCGCCCGCGTCGCGGGTATCTCGCCGATGACGGTGAGCCGTGCCCTCAACTCCCCGCAGCAGGTACGCCCGGCGACCGTCGCTAAAGTGATGGCAGCCATCAATGCAACAGGTTACATCCCCAATGCACAAGCGGGCAGTCTGGCCAGCAATCGCAGTCGCCTGATTGCGGTGGTGGTACCGCAAATCAACAACAATATGTTCGTCGATACCATACAAAGCCTGAACGATACGTTGAGCGCGCGCGGCTATCACATGCTGTTGTGCGTGACCGGTTATGAGGCTGAAACGGAAGCCGAAACCGTCTCCACGCTGCTGTCCCGTCGACCAGATGGCATTGTCCTTACCGGTATTCATCACAGCACGCAGCTGAAAAAAGTGCTGTTGCAGGCCAGTGTGCCGGTGGTGGAAATCTGGGATATGACGCCAACGCCCATCGATATGCTGGTGGGTTTTTCCCATGAGAAAATTGGCGCAAGCGTGGCGGAGTACCTCGCTGAACGGGGTTATCAAAAGCCCGGTTTGATATGGACAGATGACCGTCGCGCACTGCAGCGTAAACAGGGCCTGGTGGATGCGCTTGCCAGGCGCAATATTGCACCTTGCGCCGAGGTGCCCGTCGCATTGCCGGCACTGATGGCGCGTGGCCGTGAAGCCAGCGCGCAATTGCTGGATAGCCATCCTGAGGTTGACGTGTTGGTGTGCAGTTCAGATACGCTGGCACAAGGGGCACTGATGGCGGCGCAGGCTCGCGGTCTAAATATTCCACAACAGCTGGCGGTGATTGGTTTTGGCGATCTCGATTTCGCCGCAGCGAATTTCCCCTCTATCTCTACCGTGCGTATCGATCGTCAGCGTATGGGCGAGCTGGCGGCAGAGCAGTTGTTAAGGCGTCTGCAAAATCAAGCGATAGAGAATCCGATTATCGATATGGGATTTACCATGGTGCCGCGTGATTCAGGCTAACCCAGGCTGAACTGCGATCCTCATCACTTTCGGAAAATATCTTCCATGTTATAAAAACTGGAAAATAAATTTCATTTTGAGAGGAACCTATCAATGTCAGCACTGCCTTCGTTAGAAACCCTGTTGCAGCAAGAAGCTGAACACCGTTTACCGCAGTTTGATTTCGATTTAGCGTGGCAAATCGGCCAAGGAATTCGTGAGCGCGGACGTGAAATGAATGCACCGATCGCTATCGAGGTTTATGCGTTTGGTCAGGTGCTGTTCCTGGCGGCGTTACCCGGATCGGCCCCTGAAAACCTGGAGTGGATGCGTCGCAAGCGTAATACCGTGCTGCTGACGGGTCATTCGTCGATGTACGTTGGGTTCGCTAATGAGCAGAAGGGTGAACGTATGGCGCAGCAGCGAAACATTCGTCAGGAAGATTACACCGATCACGGCGGTTCTTTCCCGCTGCTCAGCCCACAAGGCGCGATTATTGGTGCGGTCAGTATCAGTGGTTTGCCGTCTGAAGACGACCACGCGTTAGCGCTGTGGGGGATTACTCAGCTGTTACGCTAAAAGGCAAAACTGGTGCGCATTAATGCGCACCCAACGAAATATCGCCTCCATGCGCATCCTACGAAAACCGTGCACGATCGTCGTAGGGTCGCCATTTATGGCGACCGCCAAAACGTTATTTCATCGTCGGCACCTGCAATTTTTCCCCTGCATTAGTCGCTTTGCGCAGCGTGGCAACATCGCTGGCCTTCACCTCGGCAGCCTGGTTGCCCCATGAGTTCCGCACATAGTTGAGCACATCAGCCATCTCCTGATCGTTTAACTTCCATGAAAATGCAGGCATCCCGGCTGCCGTTGGGCGTCCTTCGGTATAGGGTGCGCGGGCGCCGTCCAATAGTGCGTGGATCATATTGGTAGGATCGTTCTGCATCGCGGTGTTATCGGCAAAGGCAGGCACCATCCCGGTGATCCCTTCGCCCGACAAGCCGTGGCAGGCTGAACAATCCACTTCGTAACGCAGCGCGGCCTGATCGTGCCTCGCCTTGTCCATCACAAACGCGGTGGGTTGGGCGGTCGGGGAGGCGGGCAAGCTACGCAGATAGGTGGCAATCGCTTTCAGATCCTGATCGTTGAAATACTGCGTTGAGTGTTCAACCGCTTCCGCCATGGGACCGGCAGCAACGCTCTCGCCATTGGAGCCGGTTTTCAAGTAATCGGCGATCTGTTCGTCGCTCCATTTACCAATGCCCGCATGGGGGTTGGATGAGATATCCGGCGCATACCAGCTGCCGAGGTTGCCGCCTTGCAGATACTGGCTGCTGATCTCGCCACCCAGTGCATTGCGCGCGGTATGGCAAACGCTGCAGTGCGCGGGGCCGTCAACGATATACTTGCCGCGATTCCACTCATCGTTTTGCGCCGTTTGCGGTTTGAAGGCGCGGTTATCGAAGAACAGCAGGTTCCAGCCCGCCATCGCCAGTCGAATATTGTACGGGAAGTGCATGCCCGCATTTTCGTCGATGGCGTTCTTCACCGGTTTCTGCGCGGAGAAATAGGCCCAGAGATCGTGCATGTCGGCATCGCTCATCTGGGTATAGGCGGTGTAGGGCATCGCCGGATAAAGGAAACCGTGCTCGCCGCGTCCCTGACGGACTGCATTGAAGAAGTCGCGCTCGGTCATATTACCGATGCCGGTTTCGCGATCAGGAGAAATGTTGGAGGTTTGCAGAGCTCCAAACGGGGTATCGATTTTGTAGCCGCCGGAGAAGTCCGCGTTATGGCACGCGGCGCAATCCGCCAGTCGCATCACATACTCACCGCGTTTGATCGCGTCGGTATCACTGCTGTGAAAATCGGCCAGTTTAACCCGGTCATCCGCCACATTTGAACGTGAGCTGTCCATGACCACCCACATTCTGCCAGTCACGCCGATGGCTGCCACCACCGCTAACGCAGCGAGGGTATAAGTGATCTTTTTTGCCTTCGCCATAATTATGCTCCCACCAGCGGTGCCGGATTGTGAATGTACTTCTGGTGGATGGCTTGCGCGGCACGTACTGCCAGCGCGCCGACCGTGACCGTTGGGTTATAGCCGCCGTTGTTGGGGAATGCCGACGCCCCAACCACAAACAGGTTGTGCGCATCCCAGCTTTGCAGATACGGGTTGAGTGCCGAAGTACTGCGGTCGGCCCCCATTACCGCACCGCCAATGGTGTGCGAGCTGTGCTGCATATAGGGGTTCCAGCTCTTCTCCGCCTGGTTGTCGACCACCAAATGCTGGCCGCCCACCTCTTTCATGATGTCGATGGCGCGATCGGTAACGAATTTCGCCATGCGCTGATCATTCTGGTTCCAGTCAAACGTCAGGCGCAGTAGGTGCTGGCCGTGGCGATCTTTATAGTTGGGATCGAGGTCAAGGTAAGCTTCACGCATTGGCATCGACGTGCCCTGGCAGAAGATGGTACCGGCGGTCTGGTAATCACGGGCATAACCGGCTTTCCACTCGCTGCCCCAGCGCTTGGTGCCGGGACGCAGGCCGTTCATGTTCTGTATCGGACGGCCATTGGTGGAGAAGCCCATAATGCCCGCGCCGCCGATGAAATCGAGGTCGCTGTGATCGAAGTTATCCCCGTTGAAGTCATCGATCTGCACCGCCAACGCGCCGCCGCCGATAAACGGATTCATGTATTCGTTATCGAAGAAACCGGTGACGCTGGAACAGGTTTGATAGTTGTAGTTACGACCAATGGTGCCACGGGCAGTCAGCGGGTCGTATTGCTCACCCACGCCCGAAAGCAGCATCAGGCGCACGTTGTCCATCTGGTAAGCGGTGAAGCACACAACATCAGCAGGCTGAAAACCTTCAACGCCATCCTGAGTGACAAACTTCACGCCTGTCACCGTTTTGCCATCTTCGTGTTTCACCGCGTGCAGCACTTCTGTTTCTGTCAGCAGCGTAAAGTTTGGGCGGCGCATCAGTACCGGTAAAATGCAGGCCTGTGGTGACGATTTAGAGAAGTTGCCGCAGCCGTGAAAATCGCAGAATCCGCAGTAGGTGCAAGGTCCCATGCTGACGCCCAGCGGATTGACGTACGCCTGCGAAAGATTACCCGCTGGCACCGTAAAGGGGTTGTAGCCCATACGCTCGGTGGTTTGACGATACTTGCTCATCCAGTGCGTATCTTTCAGCGGCGGGGTGGGGTAGTCACGTTGACGTTCGCCTTCGAACACGTTGCCACCCGCGCGTTTCTCGCCTTTAAGGTTGCCTGCGTAGCCAGAGGTGCCAGCAATACGCTCAAAACGATCGTAGTACGGCTCCATCTCGTCATAGGTCACACCCCAGTCTTGCAGTTGCAAGCCCGCCATTTTCTTCGCGCCGTAGCGTTCACGCGTCTGGGTTGCGACCTCAAAATCCCAGGGGGTAAAGCGCCACGACATGCCCGCCCAGTGGGTGCCTGCGCCGCCCACGTTCCAGCCAAACTGGTACGCCGACCAGTTACGTACCGGTGCGGCAAGCTGATCGCTGCGGTTGCGGAAGGTGGTGGTTTCGACGCTCATCGGCTGCAGAATTTTGCGGCGCGTGTGGAACCGCAGTTCATCGGCATCAATCGCCACCGGGAAATCGGTTGAGGTGTCACGCCATGCGCCCCGCTCAATACCGACCACGTTCAGTCCAGCGCGGGTGAGTTCTTCCGCCATCACTGAACCGGCCCAACCCATACCAACGATAACCACGTCAGCTTTATTTCTAACTAATGACATTGACTCAGCTCCGGGTAATTAATCGTTGGGGATCAGACTGACGGGAATAAGTGCGAGGTTTTCATTCCGACGCTCAATATAAGGTCGATAGTCATAGCGTGCGCCAGGGAAACCGATCATTTTCCAGCCCGCCATGTTTTTATTGCCGCCATAAATCGGGTCCGCTAAATATCCTTCACGCGCGTTTTGCAGCATTAATTCAAAAAAGGCCTGGCTATTCACTTCCGTGCCTAAATCAATTTTTCCGGCTTCCATGTTTGTCAGGAAATCATCCACCTGGTCGGCATTTAAGTGATGGAAGGACGATTGATGATTTTTCTGTGCCCAGTTTTCCAGTGCTTGCAGCCCGGTTAAATAGCGTTGTTTAGGCGCGGAGAGAAATTGCGGGCTGCCCATGATTTTCTCTTCATTTTCTGGATGTAACGGCCCTTGCAGGTAGAGTGCGGCACCTGAGCCGTAATCACCGGCTAGCTGATTATCAAGAAACGCAATACAGCCCGCTTCTGTGGCGGACGGACCAAGCTTATCGGCAGGGATCAAACGATCAAAAATGGCTTGCAGATTTTGGCGATCCAACGGGTTGGTGAGCACCTGATAACCCTCTTGCCACGCCGGTTGTGGCAGATGGTCGGCACTGAGTTGGGTTTCCAGCGGTACATTGTGTAACTCTTTGGCGCGCAGTTGCGGTGCCACGGCGAGTGACGCAACAATGCCGCTGAGCGAAAAGAGCGCTTCTCTTCGGTTCATATTTCTTTCCCTACAACAGATGAATGTTATTACAGAGCACGACGTTCCGGGCATTCAGACACTGAAATGCCGCGCGCAGCCGTTCACGACGAATCCGCGTTCGTTATTATTTATTTTCAGAAGGTATTGAAAAAGCGTGAACGCGCACTGTTGATCAATACGCGATTCCGCAGGCTGGACTATTCCCGCCATTGCCAATTGTCTTCACGGAAAACCCGTTATTCGGGCCTCCTTTATTTTATTAATAAATATATTTTTTCATGTCATCAATGCTGTGACGCGCGATATCCCAGAGATCATCTTCCCAGTTACGTGGGCTTAATAACTCAGGGGACCAGACGCCGTGATAACCGGTAGCCTTAACGGCTGCGACCCAGGCGGGAATATCCACATCGCCTTCACCTGGCGCGTAGTTACGCTGGACCCATTCGTCCCAGATTTCACCAGGATGCGCGGCCCGCCCATCACAGAAATGGACGCCGTAAATCAGATCTTTATCCATGCGCGCCACGTCATTGGGTGTGGTGCCGCCACCCGCATGCAGATGCCAAAAGTCCACCACCACGCCAAGGTTGTCTTTGCCGCTTTGTTTAATCAAATCCAACGCATGTTTCAGTGAGTTGAAGGTGGTGAAGGCCACCACCTCAATCTGGAATTTGATGCCGTGGGGTTTGCCGATATCGGCAATGGCGGAGATATTGTCCAGCAGAATGGCATCACGTGCGGCGTCTGGCAGATGATCCAATTCGGTGAGCGCCATGATTTGCACCACCGGACAGTGCAGTTCAACCGCAGCCTGCACCACTTTTTCGGCTTCGCGCAGCATCGCCGCGCGTTCGTCAGGCTGGAAGCGCCCAATGCGTTTCAGGGCGTTGATGCAGGTGATCTCAATTTTATATTGAGCCATTAGCTCACGATACTGAGCGTAACTGCCGCCGTTATCCAGATAGCGATACAGGTGCTCGGGTAAAATCTCCAGGCCGCTATAGCCTGTTTCATGGGCGATACGTAACTGAGTGACGGCATTGCTGTACCAGACAGAAACACCATGCAACGACAACTTCATCTCTCCTCCTTGTTACCTCACGGCTTCAGGTGAGAGCGTCGAAGGCGCAATTCTCCCTGAGACCAAACACCACCCGGAGTGGCACGTTCATCAATCAGCCGGTTGAGGGCTTCTGTGACAATTAAATCAATACGCTGGCTGAAGGTGGTTAACTGCCAACTTGGCAAACTTGCTTCTTCGATATCATCGAAGCCTACTACCGCCATAAAGCGGTTGCCTGCGTGATCGCGCAGCGCGGCCAGCGCACCCAACGCCAGGATATCGTTCTCGCAAAACAACGCATCAATGCGCTGCTGCGGTGCGTGGCTGTTGAGGTAATCACTCAACACTTCATAACTGCGCTCTCGCGAATACACACCGGTGGTGAGCAACAGCTCCAGCTCAAGCCCAGCCTCATTGAGTGCCAGTTGCAACCCATCCAGGCGTTGGGTGTGATGGCTGCTGGTGTCTGGCCCCATCATGTAGCCGATGCGGGTAAAACCTTGCGTCAGCAGCAGCTCGCCAAGCTGTTTACCGGCGCGTAAACCATCAATGTTGACCACATCGATATCCGGCTCGTCATTATTGCGGCACACCTGCACCAGCGGAATCTGGTGCATCTCGCGCGCAATACCGATCATGTCATCGGTCAATACCGTGCCGAGAAACAGCAATCCGTCCACCTGCAGCTGGTCAGCTAAGGTCATGACTGCGCTGTGATTCTCGCCGTTGCCGATATTCAGTAACAGCGCCATATAACCGCGCTGTTGCAGCTGTCGGGTCACGGTATCCAGCATCAACATGGAGTGAGGATTTTTCAGCTCATCAATCACCACACCCATAATGTGCGTCTTTTTTTGCGACAGGCTGCGTGCCAGCAGGTTAGGGCGGTAACCCAGTTCACCGGCAATTTTCAGTACCCGATCGCGCGCTTTGTCGGATATCGATGCGCCGGGCGTGAAGGCACGCGATACGGTCCATTTTGAGACGCCCGCCAGGCGTGCAACATCGCTTGCTGTGGCTTTATGGGATTTTATGGTTGGTTTACTCATAGCACCTGCGTAGGGAAAAAGCGGAGACCCCAGCATTGAACGTGAAAGCCAACTGAAAATAAACACCTAAGCGCAAGCAAATGGTGCAAATGCGATCGAAAAACCCTGTTTTTGCGATGTTGCGATTATGTTTGATCTTTGCACCCGATTGCAATGACTTTTGCAATCGGGTGCAGTTTGTGAGCTTTTTGTGATCACACCCACTGATTTACGCATTTCACAATTGACTAAGACTTCGCCTTCAAAGACATTGTGCTGAATGAATGACAAGAATCATCCTTTTAGCACCTTAAAACCACCCATTTTGCACTCGATAGCAACATGAATGATGAATTTGCCCGCCCTTACGGGTCATTCAGGCCATAACAATAATAAACAGAGAAACATACAGACATCTAACCTCAACCCATTTTGCACCCGGGTGCAAAATAACAGGAGTGAAATATGCTCAACGGTGAAAAAAGTATTCCTCGCCCACTGCGCTGGGCGATGATCGGCGGCGGTCGCCTGAGTCAGGTCGGGTATAAACATCGATCGGGCGCGCTGCGTGACAACACTGCCTACCAGATGGTGGCCAGCGCGTTTGATATTGATGCGGCGCGCGGACGCGAGTTCGGTGTCAATCTTGGTCTTGATCCTGAACGTTGCTATGACAATTACCAGCAACTGCTCTCAGAAGAGGCAAAACGTACCGATGGGGTAGAAGTGGTGTCGATTGCCACTCCCAACGGCACCCATTTCGAGATCACCAAGGCGGCACTGAATGCCGGTATTCATGTGATTTGCGAAAAGCCACTGTTCTTCACCACCGCTGAGGCACTGGAGATCAAAGCGCTGGCCGAAGCGAAAAATCGCATTGTAGGCGTCACCTACGGCTTCTCGGGGCACCCGTTGCTGATGCAGATGCGTGCGATGATCGCCAATGGCGAAATCGGTGACGTGCGTATGGTTGAACTGCAGTACACCCATGGTTTCAGCGCCAATGACAGCGCCGACAAATTCAGTGAAGCGCAAAAATGGCGTGTTGACCCAAAAATCGCCGGGCCTTCGTTTGTCTTGGGTGATATCTCAACGCACACCTTCTACATCTCGCAACTGGTGTTGCCGCAGTTAAAGGTGAAGTCGTTGCTGTGCGATCGCCAGAGTTTCATCCCTTCGCGTGCGCCGCTGGAAGACAACGCCATGGTGCTGATGCACTACGATAACGGCGCGGTCGGGCGCATGTGGGCGTCATCAATCAATGCGGGTTCGATGGATAGCCAAAGCATTCGCGTTATCGGCTCGCGCGCCAGCCTGGAGTGGAGTGACTACAACCCGGGTGAACTGAAGTTCGAGGTGCAGGGGCAGCCGAACCAGATTATGCATCATGGCATGCCTTATCTACATGAAAGTGCGCTGGCAGATGAGCGTCTGGGCGCACTGCATACCGAAGGACTGGCCGAATCCTGGGCCAACATCTACCTGAAATTTGCCATAGCGATCAGTGCCACGCAGCGCGGCGATCAGCACACCCTCGATAACCTCGTTTATCCCGATATCAATGCCGGGCTGGAAGGAGTGCGCTGGATTGAAAACTGTGTGCGCTCTGCCGACAACGGTGCGAGCTGGGTTAACTATCAATAAGGACAGCCATGAAACTCTCATTTTGTACTGATAGCCTTGGACATTTGCCGTTTGAGCAGATGCTGGATAAGTTGCTGGAACTCGGTGTATATGGCGTTGAAATGACCACCGGCGGCTGGTCATCTGCGCCGCATCTGCGCACCGAAGAGCTGTTGGCCAACGCCACACAGCGCCGTCATTTGCTGCAGGCGCTGGAAAGCCGTGGCATGTCGATTGCGGCGCTGAATGTGTCGGGTAATCCGCTCGACCCGGGTGAGCTTGGCAGCAAACATAAGCGCGATACCGACAATGCTCTGGCATTGGCCGGCGAACTGGGGGTGAAAAAGATCGTCATGATGAGCGGACTTCCCCCCGCCAGCCCCAATGACACTATCCCGAACTGGATTACCTACACCGTGAGTTGGCCACCCACGCTGAAAAACTGCCTCGACTATCAGTGGAATGAAGTGGCGATCCCTTACTGGCAGGGGCTGGTGGCGCAGGCGAAAGAGAGCGGCGTGGAGAAGTTTGCGCTGGAGAATTTCAGTTCCATGCTGGTGTGGAACCCGGAAACCCTGTTCCGCCTGCGTGATGCGGTGGGCGATAGCGTGGGGTTGAACCTCGATCCCAGCCACCTGTTATGGATGGGGGCCGATCCGATTGCCGCGGCGCGGGCACTGGGCCCGGCGATTCACCACTGTCACGGCAAAGATGTGCGACTGGAGCGCGGTCTGGTGAGTGTGAATGGCTTGCTGGAAACCAAACCGGTAGAGGATGTCGCCAACCGCGCATGGAACTATGTTGCCGTGGGCTGCGGCCAGGATTTGCAGTGGTGGAAAGAGTTCTTCTCGGTGGTACGCATGATGGGCTACAACGACTGGGTGTCGCTGGAGATGGAAGATCTCACCATGTCAGTGGAAGCGGGGGTGACTTCATCTATTGCCGCATTGAAACAGACGATTAGCCAGTAGAGGCTGTACATCCCGCGTTGGCTGCCTGATACTTCGTATTTATACGAACAGTTTAGAGGCAGCCAATGCTGGAAAATCACCCGCTGCGCGCGGATATTCGTCTGGAGCATGTGCTGGCGGCACTTGGTAATCCGATGCGCATGAGCGTCGTCAGCACTCTGGCTACCGGTGGCGAACACACCTGTGGGTCGCTGCTGAAAGGCGTCTCCAAATCGACGTTAACCCATCACTGGCGGGTGCTGCGTGACAGCGGCGTCATCTGGCAGAAACCATCAGGGCGCGAAAACTTGTTGTCACTGCGCCGCGAAGATTTAGACGCACGTTTCCCCGGACTACTGGACGCGCTTCTCAACGCCACTGCGCAAGATGGGCTGACGCGCGATACGGTGAGCGATTTTCACCGCGAAGCATCCTGAGGCTGTCCGCGTAAGACATAACCCGTTGTCGAGTCATGCTCAATATAGCCAAATGCCGATTCACCAAAATGCATGCCTGCCACCAAAGTCTTGTCCCGGAATACCTGCTCAACAATGGCTTTGCGCGTGGCTTCGGCCAGTACGGGATCATGGTCGAATACAATAGACACTTCGGGGCGCGCCAACTGGATGTGTGGGTAATGCACGATATCGCCCCAAATCAACACACTCTCGTTACCAGAGTGAATCAGGTAGCCCGTATGGCCTGGTGTGTGGCCCGGCAGTTTCAGCGCCTGGATGTCGGGGGTAATCGTTGGGTGTTCAATCAAGCGTAGCGACGGGCGATAAGCCTCTAACGTTCGACGTACCAACAAGGCGTTTCTCTGCGTACGTTCATTGCCCGTATGCTGCCCATCATCCAGCCAGAATGCGGCTTCCGCCGGGTGCAGAAAGAGTTGGGCGTTGATAAAAGCGGGTTGGCCAGCTTCATTCAATAAACCGCCGATATGATCAGGATGGGCGTGGGTGAGTAATAGGGTGTCGATAGACTCAGGCATCACCCCCAGCGCCTGCAGGTTGCGCTGCAGCTCACCGACCGCGCCCCTGCCGCTATCTATCAATATCGTGCGTCCCGCACCGCGAATTAAATAGCAGTAGATGTGAATATCACCGGGCACCGTGATGCCAGATTGCGATTGAATCTTTTCCGCTGCGGGTAGGTCAATCCCCGAGAGGAGTTCCAGGCTAGCTTGCATGGTGCCGTCGCTGATGGCGGTGACCTGGTAGTGCCCCACACGCTGGGATGAAAAGGATATCGTCACAATGACCGCCTTAGTGATAATGAGAAGAGAAAAAAGGACTGTTCAATCATCAACCTGCATGAACAATGAAATATTGCAGGGAATACAACGGTGTGACAATCATCATTTACCTTTATCCAGCAGAGCCTGGCGGGAAGGGTGCCTGAGACGGTTTCACTGGTGCTGTTGCCCTGGTTGCCACTTGAAATAGCCTTGTATGCGGTATGGCGCAAGGACGACAGCAGGCCGCTAATTCAGGCGTTTCTGCAGGCTATTATTGGGGCTAATTAGCCGTCGCTGTTGTAAATGCAACCCTGCCGCGACAGCCGCTGCTGCATTTGCAGCGGTATTTAATCACTGAGACTGGCACTAAACGCTGCAAAATCAACTCTCTGCTTATTCTGAAAAAATGGCACGATGGCTGCACTGATATTTATAGCCAAAAGATTGAAAAAGACAATCTTATATTTCATTACGCTATAACTCGACAGGAGCAGCCGATGTCAGAAAAGAAACCCCTCCAGTTTGCCTATTGGGTGCCGAACGTGTCCGGGGGACTGGTGATTAGCCAGATCGAACAGCGCACACACTGGGACGCAGACTATAACCGTGAGCTGGCGAAGATCGCCGAAAAGGCGGGATTTGAGTATGCCCTGACGCAGATTCGTTTTACAGCCGGATACGGAGCAGATAATCAGCATGAATCCGTGACCTTCTCGCAGGATTTGCTGAGTCACACCTCCAAACTCAAAGTGATTGCCGCGCTGTTACCGGGGCCCTGGAATCCGGTGTTAGCCGCGAAGCAAATCGCCACTATTAGCCATCTTTACGGTCCTCGTATTGCGGTCAACATCGTCAGTGGTTGGTTCCGTGGCGAGTTTAAAGCGATTGGCGAGCCTTGGCTCGATCACGAAGAGCGTTATTTGCGTTCTGAAGAGTTTATCCGCTGCCTGCGCGGTATTTGGGGTGAAAGCCATTTCACTTTCGCCGGGGATTTCTATCGCTTCCGCGATTACGCCTTAAAACCGAAACCGCTTTTACCGTTGCCGGAAATCTTCCAGGGCGGCAGTTCACGTGCTGCACGTGATATGGCGGCGCGCGTTTCGGATTGGTATTTCACCAATGGCAACACTCCAGACGGCGTGCGACAGCAAGTCGAGGACATTCAGGCGAAAGCGTCCATCAACGGCCATCAGGTCAAAATCGGGGTAAACGGTTTTGTGATTGCCCGTGAGACCGAGCAGCAAGCGCAAGCGGTGTTACAGGAGATCATCGCCAAGGCTAATCCAGATGCGGTGAAAGGGTTCCAGCATGAGGTGAAAAATGCCGGAAGCGCCTCCCCTGAGGGAGAAGGCAACTGGGCAAAATCATCTTTTGAGGATTTAGTGCAGTACAACGATGGCTTCAAAACCAACCTGATTGGCACCCCACAGCAAATAGCTGAGCGCATCATCGCCTTAAAACACGCAGGTGTCGACTTGCTGCTGCTGGCGTTTTTGCACTTCCATGAAGAGGTCGAGTTCTTCGGTCGTGAAGTGATTCCACGGGTGCGAGAGTTGGAACGCCAGCAGAGTCTGGTGTCAGCCTGACCTTAAATATGGCGCGCGCGGCCTGCCAGTAGCGCCATCACCATCTGCACCAGGGTGATGGCCAGCAACATGACCAGTGGCAGCAACCAGTTACCGCTGGCGTCATGCAGCATGCCGAAACAGAGTGGGCCGAGCGCTGCCAGCCCATAACCGACACACTGTGCCATGCCGGACAGTTTAGAGGCCTGGCGATGATCCTGCGTGCGCAGATTGAACAGTGACAGGCTGATCACCAGGGATGCGCCTGCGCCCAGTCCCGCCAGAATCAACCACAGCAGCGACCACGAGGGCATCAGTAACAAGCCCAGTACGGCGACAAAAATAAGCAGTGAGGCAACAAACCCTATCGCGCGCTGATCACGCAGTTTCTTCAATGCGCTCATGCAGGCGAGATTCGAGACGATGGCAACAATCTGATAGATAAACAGCATGCCGCCGGCCTCAATCTGGCTGATGCCGTTGTCCTGCGCGAAAGGCGTGAACCAGCCAATCAGGGTGTAAAACAGCAGTGACTGGCTGGCCATAAATAACGAAACCTGCCAGCCCAGTGCCGAGCGCCAGGGTGAACGAGTCACGATGGTCATTGCCGTTGCGTGAGGTTGCAACGTGGGTCTTTTCAGGTAAGGCAGCCAGGCGAATAGCGCGATAAACGCCGGGATTAACCACACCGCCAGCGACAAGCGCCAACCGGCCGAACTGATCTCTGCCAGCGGCACCGCAATGCCCGATGCAATACTCGCTGAAATCCCCATCACCATGGCATACAGCCCGATATAGCGTGCCGTGTGTTCAGTGAAATCACGTTTTATCAGCGGCGGCAGTAACACGTTAGCCGCGGCGATACCCGAACTGAGAATTAGCGTGCCCGCCCACATAGCATTCTCACTGCCGGTAATACGCAGCAGAGAACCGAGCGTAATCAGCAGCAGCGATCCCCACAGACTGCGCTCCAGGCCGAAGCGATTGCCAAACCAGGCAGCAGGCGGGGCTAAGGTCGCGAACATCAGCAGCGGCAAGAAGTTAATCACCCCGGCGGCACTGGCGCTCAGTCCAAAACTCAGACGAATATTTTCCAGCACCGGTCCGGTCGCGGTAATGGGCGTGCGCAGGTTGGCTGCGGTAAGCAGCAACAGGAACAGGAAAAATCCGGTGCGTTGCAGGGCAGGGTGTGGCGTAACAGCAGTATGGGACATATTTTCGCACCATAGTAATGAGGCAGACGATGCTGCATATGGTGCGTTGATTGACGTTAACGCTTACGCAGCCGTTCACGTTGGCTGAGAGCGGGCAATACTAGCGAGGGCAAGTGGGGATGTAAAGTTTCAAAAACCATCAAAGATAAAATCGATTGAATCTTTGATACGCTGACGATAAGCACGTGCATCCATTACTTGTTTGCCTAATAGAGATAAAGGCACGCTTGCCATTTCATGGGTCATGACCAGGTAACTGTTTCCCTCAATTTCAATGATCGGATTAAGCCGTTTTACCTGCTTGTTTCTGAGTTTGCTGATCGGGAGCATAGGAATGACGAGGCGAGTGCTTAACTGGTCAATAATATCGCTTTGAACATCGACCAGGTAAGGGTATGAGCTTGTTTTGCTAGTATTTTGATAGATAACATACTGCATCTTTAGAACGTCCTGTATTCATCCGACAGTAAACCGTGCTCTTCAGTTATGCGATTCAGTTCCTGTAAACCAGCACTGTTTTCTCGTTTCCAGTTTTCAGCTGCCACGGTACGAATTTCCTGGCGAAGCGCTGCAGTCAATATGGCCGAAAGGTTCAAGCCGGCATCCCGAGCTTGCTGCAAAAGCGTCGGCTCGACGGTAACACTCACCGTTTTCTTTTGCCTTACACCTGTGTTTGGCATAAATCCCCCTTGTGATATACACGTGTAATTTACGTGTGTCAGAGTATGGTTGAAAACGCAGCATACATCAATTGGTGCCTCAAGCTATTGCTCGCCGTTATTGTCATCTCAAACAGTCATCCACACAGAAACCGTCATCTTCGGGCATGAATTGCTTACCGCATCCTGCTTAGCAAACCCATATCTAGAAAATGTCTGCGCAGACGAATCCTTTCAGTCGTGACATCCATCACTGTGCAAAATGTAACCACCAAGATATTTCATCTTAAAGCCATCACTGTTCACATTTAACTGTGCAGCCAAAGCGCGTGCCGATTATCTCGTCTCGTGCACATTTCTGACCCAACGATTCCTCTAACTTATTTCCTCGATAGCAACACTTTTTACCGACCTGCACGTTATGTCTTCCCCGACATTTCAAAAACCTACAAGGACAATAATGGTGAACATAATGAAAAAAATATCAGCAGCCTTAATCTCTCTTGCCCTTTGTAGCAGCGCCTTTGCCGCCGAACCGCTCAAAATGGGCGTCGTGGTCAAAGTGGGCGGAAACGCCTGGTTCAACTCTATGGAGGAGGGCATTAAAAAAGAGGCAGCGAAAGAGGGCGTGAATGCATGGCAGGTCGGCCCAATTGCGCAGGACCCCGCACAGCAGGTGAAAGCGATTGAAGATTTGATCGTGCAAAAGGTGGATATCATCGGCGTGGTGCCGGTCGATCCTGCTGCTCTTGAGCCGGTGCTGAAAAAAGCCAAAGACGCGGGCATCAAAGTGATTGTGCATGAATCGCCAGGCCAGAAATATGCCGACTGGGATTTTGAACTGGTGGATGCCAAATCCTTTGGCGAGCGCCATATGCAGTTGATGGCGCAGTGCATGCATGAGCAGGGGCAATACTCGATTATTGTCGGCAGTCTGACCATTCCTCTGCACCGTGTTTGGGCGCAGTCGGCGATTGATTATCAGAAACAGCATTACCCTAAAATGCAGCAGATAGGCGATCTGTTTGGTACCGGCGAGTCGGTGGATGAATCGATGCGCGTCACCAAAGAGATGATGCTTAAATATCCTGATTTCAAAGGCATGATGGCCTTTGGTTCACCAGGCCCAGTGGGTGCCGGACGTGCGGTGCAAGAGCGCGGGGCCAAAGATAAAGTCTGCGTAGTGGGGGCGTACAGCCCGAATCAGGCTGCGGCTCTGGTGCGGAATGGCAATATCAAAGGGGGCTATATCTGGAACCCGATGACCGCAGGCGAGCTGTTTGTGCGAATTGGCAAAATGGTCGCCGAGGGTAAAACCATCACCGACGGCACCCAAATTGAAGGCATGGGCAAAATGCGCGTCGATAGCGCCAACCATACGCTGTTTGGTGACAGCCTTGAAAGTCTGGATAAAGACAACCTCCCGAAACTGATCAAAATGGGCCTGTAAGGAGTCGCCGTGAGCAGACGTAAAATCATTATTGATACCGATCCGGCGATTGGTATTCCCGGCACCGATGCGGACGACCCCATCGCCATTATGCTGGCGTTACAAGATCCGCGGCTGGAACTGCTGGCGATCACCACCGTATTTGGCAATTGCCCGCCTGCACTCGGGGCGCGCTGTGCCACACGTATTTTACAGGTTGCCGGGCGCAGTGAGATTCCGGTGGCGATAGGGCAGGCGGTGCCAATGGGTGGCACCTTACCTGAACTGCTGCAAAAGGAATATCAGGGGTCTCGCGGTAAGGAGGGCAGCATTGCACTGCCGGCCCTGCAAGATTCACACTGCGGCCAGCATGCCAGCGAGTTGATTATTGATTTGGTGCGTCAGCATCCAGGCGAAATTACTCTAGTGTGTATTGGCGCGCAGAGCAACCTGGCGCTGGCACTGATCAAAGCACCGGATATCGCCCCGCTGATCAAAGATGTAGTGATGATGGCGGGTGCACTGGGCATGGATGCAAAATGGGGGCGCGGCAATATCACGCCGGTAGCCGAGTGCAACATCTGGTTTGATCCGCAGGCCGCTGACATTGTGTTCCGTTCCGGGATCCCCCTGGCAATGGTGAGTCTCGATGTCACCAACGCGGATGCGGGTTTGGTGCTGACGCGTGAACATCTGGCCGGGTTGAAAGACGATAAGCCGCTCACGCAGTTGTTTAAGCAGGTATGCGCCTGTTACTTCGATGCACCGATGTTTGACTGGTCAGAAGGCTGCGTGCTGTACGATCCGCTGGCGGTTGCCGTGGCGGCTGATGCGCAGGTTGGCGCTTTCGAGGCCATGGCTATTGGTATCGAAACCCAGGGGCGGCTAACCGTCGGGCAAACGGTGCCACTGCGTGATACGCCCGCCAACGTGCAAGTCTGTACGCAGATTGATGGGCATAAAATCGTCAGTGATATTGTGAACATCATCACCGGGTGAACCGTAGCGGCGCAATTTATTGCACGATAAATCGCGCCGCGACCCTGTTTTAAACCCACAATGACTTGCATCCTGGCCTATCCGCGTCCACCTTTAAAGCCTCGGTTCAACACAAATGGACGCACCATGCTTTGGTTATGGAATACGCTGATTCTGCTGACAGCAGTGGTTGTGATGGAAGTGATTGCGGCGCTGTCGCACAAATACATCATGCACGGTTGGGGCTGGGGTTGGCACCTCTCGCATCATGAACCCCATGACGGCAAGTTTGAACTCAACGATCTCTACGCCGTGGTGTTTATGCTGATGGCGATTGCGCTGATTTATATCGGCGTAAACGGCGTTTGGCCACTGCAATGGATTGGGGCGGGGGTCACGGTTTACGGCGCACTCTACTTCATGGTGCATGATGGCCTGGTGCATCAGCGCTGGCCGTTCCGCTACATTCCGCGCAAGGGCTATCTTAAGCGCTTATATATGGCGCACCGCATGCATCATGCGGTGCGTGGGCGTGAAGGTTGTGTCTCGTTTGGCTTTCTTTATGCGCCGCCGCTGCACAAATTGCAGGCGGCGTTGCGTCAGCGCCATAAACCTCTCAACGTGGACGCTGCCACAAGCCGTCCGGACGCGACGCCGGACGAGACAAGCGTGAAGTAAGCGCCAATCCGGCGCCTTTCACCAGTAGCGCCAGTTTCTCGCCGCTGCTGGTGCGCTGTCTGGCATCCCACGCGTGCGCCCCTGCATGCTGCACCTTCACACCAATTTCACGATAAACCCCTCGCGCGGTGGCAATCGCCCATGCGGAGCGCAACGGCAATCCCGGCAGGCCCGAACGCGCAGAGAGGTAATAGGGCTCGGCTTCACTGACCAGGCGCGCCGCCAGCGGGGCCAGCGCCGCTCGATGTTGGGGATCTGCGAGGTCTTTACCGGCCAACCCGGCTTGATCCAGCCAACTCTGTGGCAAATAGCAGCGCCCATTTTGCGCATCCTCAACAATATCTCGTGCGATATTCGTGAGCTGGAAGGCAAGGCCCAAGTCGCAGGCACGATCCAACACCGCTTCGTCGCGAACACCCATGACGCGCGCCATCATCAGACCCACCACGCCAGCCACGTGATAGCAGTAACGCAGCGTATCATCGAAGCTGGCGTAGAGTTCTTCGCGTGCATCCATCGCGAATCCTTCCAGATGGTCGAAAGCCAGCTGCGGCGGCAATTGATGGATAAGCGCCACTTCCTGAAACGCCTTGAACGCCGGCTCATCCATGTGTGCGCCGCTGTAGGCACGGCGGGTTTCAATTTGCAGATGCAGCATGCGCGCCTGGGCATCTTCAACCGGATGCTGTGTACCCCCTTCGCCCAACGTCTGGCCATCAATCACATCATCGCAGTGCCGACACCAGGCATAGAGCATCAGGGTGCTGCGTCGCGTGGGGGCGTCAAACAGTTTGGCGGCAGTGGCGAAACTCTTCGAACCCACCGCCATGGTCTGGGTCACCTGTTCCAGTAAGGGTTGACGGTTCATCCGGCGAGGTCCTCCAGCATCAGCTGGGCGGTGGCTTTGGCCGAACCGATCACGCCCGGCACGCCCGCGCCAGGATGGGTTCCGGCTCCCACCAGATAGAGATTGGAGATATCGGCATCGCGGTTATGCGGACGGAACCAGGCACTTTGCGTCAAAATCGGTTCAAGCGAAAACGCCGAGCCATGATGGGCGTGCAGCGTGTCGCGGAAATCAAAGGGGGTAAACATCTGGTGTGTCACCAGTTGTTGACGTAATCCCGGCATATAGTGCTCCTCCAGATAAGCAAAAATGCGATCGCGTAAACGCGGTCCTTCCTGTTGCCAGTCGATGGCGGCGGTACCGAGATGCGGCACCGGCGCTAATACGTAAAAGCTACCGCAGCCCGCGGGTGCCAGCGAAGGATCACTGGAGCAGGGGGCATGCAAATAGAGCGAAAAATCATCCGAAAGCTGGCTGCTGTTGAAAATCTCGTCGATCAACTCGCGATAGCGCGGGCCAAAGCAAACGGTATGGTGCGCCAGCTGGGAATGCGGGTGATTCAGACCGAAATAGAGTACAAACAGCGAGTTACTCATGCGCTTACGTTTCAATGTGGCGGCCCGTCTGCGCGCCGCAGGATGACCCTGCAGCAAACGGTCATAGGTGTGGACCACATCAGCGTTAGACGCCACCGCAGCGGCCGTAAAACGGCGGCCATCTTTCAACTGCAGGCCGCTGATGCGGTTGCCTTCTGTTTCCAGTTGACTCACTTCGGCATTCAGCAACAGTTCACCGCCGAGATCGGTAAACAGGCGCGCCATACCGGCAACTAGCGCGCCAGTGCCGCCGCGCGGAAACCACACGCCCCACTCACGCTCCAGCGCATGAATTAAGGTATAGATCGAGGACGTTGCAAAAGGATTACCGCCGACCAGCAGCGAATGAAAAGAGAAGGCCTGGCGCAAATGGTCGTCCTGAATGAATTTGGCCACCATGCTATACACGCTGCGCCATGCCTGTAATCGACCAAGTTGCGGCCCGGCGCGCAGCATGTCACTGAAATGCAGAAACGGCACGGTGCCGAGTTTCAGGTAGCCCTGCTGGAACACCTCGCGTGAATAAGCCAGAAACTGACGATATCCTGCAACGTCTGCCGGATTAAACGCGGCAATCTGCTTTTCCAGTTGTGGTTGATTATTGTCGTAATCGAGTTGCTTACCATCCTCCCAGCACAATCGATAGAAAGGGGTGACCGGCATCAGGTCGACGTAATCGCTCAATGATTTCCCGGCGAGGGTAAACAACGCTTCAATCGCGGAGGGATCGGTGATCACTGTCGGACCGGCATCAAAAGTGAAGCCCTGATCCTGCCAGGCATAGGCGCGTCCGCCCGGTTTATCACGCTGTTCCAGCAAGGTGGTGGGAATGCCCGCGGCCTGCAGGCGAATGGCGAGTGCCAGCCCACCAAAGCCCGCGCCAATCACATAGGTGCGTTTCATTATTTCTTCCCTGGTTTATTAGAAGAGGTCATCAACAGTGCACGTACCGCTTCGACGATGGGTACCGGCGGTTTGCCACACAAAATGCGCGCTTTGTCGCCAAGACGCAGTTGCCCGGCATAGAAGCGGCTGATTAATCCGGCATCAAGTTGGTAAAAGCGTTGCATCACACGCCAGCGTTTCTCGGGGCGTCCGGCAAGAAACAGCATCCGGTTGAGCGCACGGAAAAAGCGCTGCGTCTGCCAGTGCTGGCGCGCAAAGACTTCAATCTGTTGGCTGAGAGTGGCGGCGTCACTCGGGAGCAGATCGGCAATGGTGTCAGCCAGCACCACCGCTGTCGGCAGCGAATAGCCGGTGGTGGCGTGAAACAAACCGGCACGCAGACCGCTGCAGGGCTGGCCGTGCTGCTGTTGCCAGAAGGCGTCGATATCACCGCTTAAGGTGATCGGTAGCGATCCGCGCTCCTCGCGCAATAACATCCCCAGGTCCCAGTGATGTGTTTGCGCATAGTCGGCAATATTCTGGCGTGTTTTATCCTCTGCTAAGGTGGGATGATTGATGTAGTGCGTATCCTCAATCAACAGGCGGTCAACGCCGAGCGGCAGGGTGTAAACAAAGCGATAGCCCTGCTGCTGATCAACGGTGGCATCCATCAAGATGGGTTGGGTGAGTCCGTGTGGCTTTCTCAGGTGCCACTCCTGACCGATAAAGGCCTGATAGCCCAGTTGCAGGTGCGGCGTATGCTGTAAACCACGGCCATCGATCACTACGGTGGCATTAATAACCTGCCCGTTCGCCAGCGTGACCTGAGTTGGTTTAACCTCTTTCACCGCACACTCGGTTCTGAGATCATCGCCGACGGCTTGATACAGCTGTTGGGCAAAATCAGCGGAAGTAATGGAACAATAATCACCGCTGAAATTGCGGCGTAATGCTGGAAAACGCACCTGATAACCGGACCATTGATGCGAGACAAGCGGCTGTACCCACTGCCACTGTTGCGCATTGAGATCCTGTTGATGGAATGACCAGGTGTGATTGCCCGCAGGATGGTTGTGGCTCTCCAGCATTAGAATCTGCAACTGCGGTTGCCGCTGGCGCAGGCGCAACGCAATCAGCCCATTTGCCAGACCGGCCCCAACGAGAATGACATCATAGTGATCTCGCATCAGGTCGCCTCCGCCAACACCACGCGTTGCTGGCCCAACGCCTGCTCCACAATATCCGCCGCCCGTTCACATCCTCCTGCACGTTGTAGCTGAGTCTGAATCGCAGACAGGCTTAATACATCTCCCTCGTCAGCCAGCAGGTGTTGCAGATGCTGTTCAAGTTGCTGGACGCGACTGAAACGCGACGCACGACGGCCGACACCGTGCCACTCTATACGTGCTGCCACGCCCGGTTGGTCAAACGCCAGCGGTATCGCCAGCATTGGCGTGCCACACTCCAGCGCTTCAAGCGCACTGTTCAGGCCAGCATGGGTGATGAATAACCGCGCGTGCTGTAATGCAGCGCGCTGATCGAGAAAATCGGTGATCCAGGCGGCCCCTGCCTGCTGTAACTCAACGGCTTGCTGCGGAGTTAAGCCGCCGCAGTGGGCAATCACCAGCGAAAGGCGCTGGTGGCGGCATGCCTGCGCCAGATGGAGAAACAGACGGAAACGCTGCCCTTGCAGCGTGCCAAAAGAGGCGTACACCACCGGATGCGGCAGATCGGGCCAGGGGGCGCTCAGCGCTGCCTGCGCGAAGGGTGTGCGTAACAGGCCCACCGCGTGAAAACTGGCGGGAAGATGCTGACGCGGGAAGTCAAACGCAGGCACGATCTGGCTGATTTGCGCCAGTGGAGACAAGCATTGATGTAATCCGTGCCGTTCCGGTAATCCAAAGCTGCGCGCATAATGGGCGATAACCTCCCCGTGCCGCTGCATGATCCGATCATAGATATCCTGGCTGGCCTGAAAGCGGTGCAATGCCTTCTCATCCTGGCCAAAACGAAACGGCATCACGGGCAGCGGAATACCCGCTTCGCGGTTGACGGGCAATGCGCAAGCCACTGAGACAAAGGGCAGCTGCATCGCTTCGGCTACCAGTCCGCCCGCGGCCTCCATCTGGTCGGCAATCACACCATCAATCTGTAATGCTCTAAAGCGTGCGGGCAGTTCACGACACAGCATATCGGTACTGGCAGCGATACCGCCGATCACACGAAACAGTGACAGCGGTGAGGCCAGATGATGCAGCACGGCTGCCAGTGAACCCACCGGATGCGAGCGTTCTCCCACTGGCGCAAAATTGATATGTGAATCGCTTAACAGGCTGTGCGCATCGGCCTGTTGGAAAAAAGTGATGCGATGGCCGCGCGCTATTAAAGTCTGCGACAACGCCTGCAGCGCATGGAAATGGCTGTAGAGCGGTGGCGCAATCACGGCATAGTGCCCCATCGGCGGTGCCGCGATCAGTGAAACTTCGCCAACTGTTGGTTAAACAGGGCGTGCATATATTGACGAGTCGCGATACCGCGATGACAGGCGCAGGCCAGGTGTGCATCGGCACTGCGCAGATGTTCGCGTAAGCGGCGTTCTGCGCCTTCTGCGCCCAGCATCTGCACCAGCGTGGATTTGCCCTGATCCTGATTGATGTCTTTACCCGTGTGTTTGCAACCGTCTGCCAGATCGTCAAGTAACTGAAAAGCCTGCCCCAAATCCTGCGCAAAATAGCTGAGTTTTTGGCGCATCTGCGGCGTGGCATCGGCTGCGATGGCCGCCATTTGCAGCGTGGCGCGGAACAGTACGCTGGTTTTCAGTTCATTCGTTATGGCAATGGCTTCCGGGCTGCGCTGTTGCGCGCCTTGGTGCAAATCCTGGAATTGCCCTTGCACCAGTCCTTGTAATCCAACGGCTGAAGAGAGTTCGGCGATGGCGTGTGATTTCTGCAGCGGCGGTAAGCCAGGCGCAATGGCAATCACTTCAAACGCACGGCTGAGCAGGGCGATGGCGGCCAGAATCGCGACGCTTTCACCAAATTCGCGATGCACAGTAGGGCGACCGCGCCGCATCTGCGCATTGTCCATGGAGGGAATATCGTCGAGGATCAGTGAAGCGGCATGCACCATCTCTACCGCGCAGGCCAAATCGAAAAGGCCGCGCTCGCTGGCATCACACCCCATATCTCGTGCCGCCAACAGCAGCAGTAAAGGACGAATACGTTTACCCGGCGCCAGTGCCCCGGCGCGCATCGCCGCACGCACCTGATCGGTTTGCTGGCCCGCGGGCAGTAATTGCTCCAAGTGCGCCTGCAAAGTCAGGTGCAATTGGCTAAGTTCATTTTCCTGGTCTGCTGTGATGTCGACATGGGCGGTCATAGTGGCTTTCCATGGTTAGTTGAATTGTTATGGTTTTTTTAATTAACCGTAGACTGCGTAAGGTGAGTTCGCCACCGGGTGGAGGGTTTGGTAGCGCGATTAGCGTTCTCGTCGTACCGACCCGTTATATTTTTATGGTGCAATGAATACTCTTTTCCGCGTGATCCTATTAGCGAAATAAGTAACAGCGGTGCCGTAACATCAATTACTCCGGTAGGCTGGTGAGTAATGACTCTCCATTCGGGAAAAATAAAATGAGCGCTTCTCAACCACAAATTCTGATTATTCAGCCGCTGATGCCACAGTTGGATGCCAAACTCTCACAGCATTTCCAGTGCCATCGTTTATATGATTATCAAGAGCCCGCACTGTTTCTTCAGCGGCAGGGAAAAGATATTCAAGGGATCGTGACGCGTGGTGACGTGGGTGTGGAAACGGCCATTCTGGAACAGCTGCCCGCGTGCAAAGCGATAGCCGTATTTGGCGTCGGCACCGACCGCATCGACCTGCGTTATACCGCTGATCATGACATTCAGGTCAGCATCACCAGTGATATTCTGACTGACGATGTGGCCGATCTCGCTATGACGCTGACGCTGGCCTTCTCACGTAACCTGGTGGCGAATCATCTGTTTGCTCGGTCAGGGGAATGGGAGAGCGCCGGTGCGTCACTGGCCACCAAAGCCAGCGGAAAACGTATGGGGATTGCGGGTTTAGGCGCGATCGGACTGGCGATTGCACGTCGTGCCGAGGCCTTCGGCATGGAGATTGCCTACACAGCACGTAGCGCCAAAGATGTGTCTTACAAACGCTGTGACAACATTGAGCAACTGGCTGCATTCAGCGACTTCCTGGTGTTGTCATTGCCAGGTAGCCCGGAAAACCTTCAGCTGGTGGATGCCAGGGTACTGGCCGCTTTGGGTAAAGAGGGGGTACTTATCAATATCGCGCGCGGTACGGTGGTCAATGAAAACGATCTGATTCAGGCGCTGCAGCAGGGCACCATTAAAGGTGCAGCACTGGATGTATTCGCACAGGAACCGGTTATTCCTGCTGCGCTGCGTGAGCTCGATAATGTGCTATTAACCCCGCACATTGGCAGCGCCACCCATGAAACCCGGGAAGGCATGGCAAATAATGTACTGGAGAATATGCTGGCCTTTTTCTCCACCGGGAAAATGCTAACGGCAATATAATTTAATTTTCTGGTGGCAGAAGATTTTCTTATATTCACCGCAATGATTGTTATTTAACCATTGCAATTTCACTCTGCCGAAGTTGTTATGATAATGGCCATTTAACCAGGAGCCATTCATGACAACTCAAAAGATTGCAATTATTGGCGGCGGCGTCATCGGATTAGCGGTGGCGCGCGCGCTGGCGTTGCAAGGCGTGCAGGTCACCCTGTTCGAACAACAGCATATCGGTGCAGGCACCAGCAGCACCACCTTCGCCTGGGTTAACTCTAACGGCAAGCAACCGCTCAGCTATCATCAGCTCAATGCGCTGTCGATGGAAGAACACGTCAAATTACAACTCACTCAGCTAAATGGTCTGCGCTGGCTGGAGACCTGCGGCACCTGGGAATGGGCCGCAGAAGGTGAGGCTCAGCAGCGCCTGCTGCAACGCGCTACGTCACTGCAAGCGCTAGGCTATCCGGCGCGCGAAGTCACGCCCGATCAGCTGCAACGTGAAATTCCTGAACTGCGGCCGCAAGCGGTCAGCGGTGCGGTGTGGCATTTCCCAACCGAGTCGGTGCTGCATCCGGCGCTGTATCTGGCGCGGCTATGGTCTGAAGCGCACGCTCATGGGGCGATTCTGCATCAAAATCAGGCTATCCAGCGCATCGTGGAACAGGCTAATGGCGTCACACTTCACCTTGAGCACGGCGAGCAGTGGCAGGGTGATCGTGTGGTGATTGCCACCGGACGCTGGGCCAATCAACTGCTTAACACCCTTGATGTCGAGCTGGCACTGCTCGACACCAGTAAGCCGAATGCTGTGGCCTGCAGTTTTCTGGCGCGTACCGCGCCGCAGCCGCTTTCTCTGAGTGCCAACCTGATTGCACCACAACTGAACGTGCGGCCAGATGGCGGCGGGCGCTTGCTGTTACAGGCACTGGAACTTGATGATTTGGCCGATCCTGCCGCGCCGCCTTCCACACAAAGCGCCATTGCCGAGCAGTTTCGTGAACGCTATCAATCGCTGTTTGCGGATGCCGGTGAATTGCAGATTGAAAAGATCGTCGTGGGTCAACGTGCACGCCCAGCGGATGGCTTACCGGCGATAGGCTACGTCACACCAGAGCAGCGCGTTTATGTTGCGGTCACACACAGTGGTATTACGCTGTCGCCCTTGATTGGCCGGCTGGTGGCGGAGGAGTTGGTACAAGATCATGCCAGCGATCTGCTCGCCGATTTCCGCCCTCAGCGGTTGATGGGGAGAAGCGCCAGTGATTTCGCGCCGATTAAGCGTAATTTCCCGGCGGCACAATAAAGTCATTTTCCTAAATAATGATATTTTTGTGCCATTTTTGCGGGTGGGCTCGGGTTTGTTTGTTGCAATTATGTTATTACTGAAGGCAATCAACACAGTATTCACTCTCAAGGAGGCAGTATGAAAATCGGTATTGTGGGTTATGGCACGGGCGGGAAAAATTTCCACGCGCCTTTTATTGAAGCAGCACAGGGACTGGAACTGGCGGGAATTGTGGCGCGTGCGCCCGCCACCATTGCGAAAGTGAAAGCTGATTTCCCAGACGTACCGATTTACGCCAGCCTGACTGAGATGCTGGCGGCCGGCATCGATATCGTTACCATCACCACACCACCACAAACCCGACGCGAGTTGGTATTAGAAGCGATTGCCGCCGGTGTAGCGGTGATCGCCGATAAGCCGTTTGCGCCGGATGCCAAAACCGGCCGTGAGCTGGCGGCAGCAGCACAGGCCAAAGGCGTGGTGCTGGGGGCCTACCACAACCGTCGTTTTGATGCGGATTTGCAGACGCTAAAACAGTTGATTGAGCAGCAACGGTTAGGGAAGGTTTGGCGACTGCACAACCGGATGGATCTGGATGAACCGCAAACGCTGGAAGGTGGCCCAACCGGCGGGCTATTGCGTGATATGGGTAGCCATCTGGTCGATCAGGCTATCTGGTTGCTGGGTCCAGTCAAGCGTGTTTACGCCCAGTTAGATCATGTCGAGGTGGCGGAAGGGACCACGGATGCCAGTTTTGTCCTCACCCTGACACACCAGAACGGCAGCCATTCCCACGTCTCATCCAGCAAAATCAATCATCTGATTGCGCGTGAACTGCGCGTCTACGGCGAAAAAGGCAGTTTCACCTCCTATGGTACTGACGTTCAGGCGCAGGCGATCTTCGCAGGTAAGCGTCCGGCTGATGACTTAGCAGGTTGGGGCTATGAGGCAGAGGCAAACTGGGGGACGTTGAATACAGAGCAGGGCAGCGAGCGCGTGCCCTCCGCACAAGGAGCCTATCATGCTTACTATGAAGCCTTTGCCGAGGCGGTTCGGCAGGGTACGCCGCCACCAGTCACCGCTGAGCAAGCAATAGAAGTGCTTGCCGTGCTGGATGCCGCTTTTATCAGCGCACGCGAAAATCGTGTGGTGGATGTCGCTTGAACCCGGAGCGCTGCCTGCGGGTGGCGCTATTTTCCTTCCTTGATGCAGCCCTGCTAGAATACCCGCCTTAAAAATTGAACCTCAGGTTGTTGTTGTGTCGAATTTAACCTTCCGAAATGCCACCTTAGCTGATGTCGATCGTTGCTACGCCATTGAAACCGAAGCCTATGAAGGTGATGAAGCAGCCACACGCGAGAAAATCGCCACGCGTATTGCGCAGTATCCGCAAGGCTTTATCTGTCTGGAGATCGCGGGCGAGGTCGTGGGCTTCATTAATGCTGGCTGCGCCTGGGACGTGGTAATGTCCGATGAGGCGTTCAAAGAACTGATCGGACACGATCCCGCGGCACCCAATGTGGTGATTATGTCGGTGGTTTTAGACCCGGCCTGTCAAGGGAAAGGCTACGCCTCACTGATGATGCGCCATTTCATTGACACCATGAAGCAGATGGATAAACAGACCATCCATCTGATGTGCAAAACCCATCACGTGGATCTGTATAAGAAGTTTGGTTACCAGTACATCAAACCTTCAGAGTCGGATCACGGTGGTATGGCGTGGCATGAGATGCTGATGACGTTGTGATAACCGAAAATGGGCTAAGTAAGTCATGCTGTACTCAATTTAGCCCCATGCACTATTTTGCAGAACAACCCGATACCCGTCCGGGTCGATAAAGGTGCGCCCTTTAACCTCCCAATAGGGATTAAACGAGGAGGCCTTGATGAAGCCCGCGGTGATCATTTTTTCGCAGGTTGCTTGCCATTCATCTTTGTCTGGATAGTAAAGCACCAGCAAGTCCTCTTCTGTCTGCGATGGCTTAACCGGATGGTGCAGACACACCGTGAATTCAAGGTGCCAGGATAAATTATTCAGACCTAACATTATTCCGCTGAAACCCTGATGATCGTTGAATTCGGCTATCTTTCGCAGCCCCAATCCTTCGCTGTACATATGAAATGCACGATTAATGTCTGTAACGGGTCTGGCAATGCGCATTTGGCTAAACATCGGGTCAACTCCTGTAAAACGGTTCTAGAAAAGTTTCTACCTCCTGAGTTTATCGCTAATGAGATTATCAATTTGTCGCTGAGAGCGGATGGGTATCGATTCCTGATTAACAGCAAATAGGGTGACGAGGGGTTTAGCTTTCGAGCGCAGCCTGAATGACAGCGTCCATTTTCTCTGGAGTGGTGAACGGTGCAAAACGTTTAATCGGTTTACCATCGCGTCCGATCAGAAACTTGGTGAAGTTCCATTTGATGCGCCCGCCCAGCACGCCAGGCAACTCATCTTTCAAATAACGAAATATCGGGTGTGCCGCAGCGCCGTTGACCTCCACTTTTCCGAACATCGGGAAGCTCACACCATAGTTGATATGGCAGGTCTGCGCGATATCATCGGCACCGCCGGGTTCCTGCTTACCGAACTGATTGCAGGGAAAACCCAGGATCATCAGACCCTGGGCGGCATATTTCTTGTAGAGCGCTTCAAGACCCGCGTACTGTGGTGTGAATCCACAATGGCTGGCGGTATTCACCACCAACACCACTTTGCCCGCATAATCGGCCATAGCGATGGACTGTCCACGCAGGCTAGTGGCATCAAGTTGATAAAAGGGGCTCATGTGGTGATCCTCAAAGCTGAAGCGGTTCGGAGTAGCAGACTAATCGAAGAACACCATGCCTTGATAGGGCTTATTGCGACAGGCACTCAAACGGCTTTCGAGATCGCCATCGTGAATCTCGAGTTTATGACCATCGGGATCTAAAAGGTATATAGACTTTCCCTCGCTCTTGTTGGTCTTCCATTCCTTGACACCAGATGCTCTTAATCGCGCAACGAATCCGTCGAATGCTTCACCTGAAATACTGAAGGCATAGTGGGTGTAGTCACGCCCTACCGCTACGCTATCGACGGATAGGCACAACCAGAGATCGCCCAGCGCGAGATAAGCACCATGATCCCATTTTGCTTTGGGCGTGAAGCCAAGCATCTTAGTGTAAAAATTCAGGCTATTTGTCAGCTCACTGACTGCAAGGGTGATGTGATTTAGTCCGGTCAGCATGCGAAACTCGTAAGCAGAATATAGAGGGATTTAATTTAAATGATTTCAATGTGCTTGCACACCAGAACACTAAAGTGCTTGTCCGATAAATATTGTAATAGACAAATTTGTAGAGTGCGCATTGATGCGCACCAGCATACTTTGTCATGAAATCGTCAAGGGTGATCAGAGGTCTTTTCTAAGAAATACACGGCTGGCTCCCTCAGGCAGACAAGGTATTTCGCCGAAGCGCTGCCAGCCGTTTTTTTCATAGAACGCAGGTGCCTGGAAAGTAATCGTATACAACACGGCAGTTTTACATCCTCGTTCTCTGCCTTCATCTTCAACACGTTTTAGGATCTGACTTCCTATGCCTTTTCCTCTGATTTCAGGGGGAAGATAGACCAGATCGATAAATAACAGTCCGAGATAGGTGCGGCCCAGCATTCCACCCAGAACAACCCCATGCTCATCCCGAACAACGACGGCGAGGGGTTTATTTTCGTTAAATCCAACGGCCTCGTCATTGTATTGATTAAGTCCTGATTCAATCGGTAACGCGAACTCAGGGGTGATTGAGTCCGAGACTTCAATATTCAGCACATTCATGGCGACACTCCTTTTACACCAAATTTGTAATCCAGACTCTGCTGTCGGCCTAATAACGTACTAAGCCGCCATCTACGGCGTACTGGCTGCCAGTGACGAATGAGGAATCATCGGAAAGCAGAAATAGCGCGACAGCAGCCGCTTCATCTGCGGTACCCGCCCGACCCAGCGGCACCTGGCTGACCACAAAATCTTCAAACTGCTGGCGCGAATCCGCTGGCATAAAATGCCTAAAGTTCGTTTCAATCGGGCCTGGCACGAGGGTATTTGCGCGGATACCCCGCTCAGCCAGCGCAGAAGCCCAACTTTTCACCATCGCGATAACGGCACCTTTGGTTGCAGCATAAAGACTTGTCATTGCCGCGCCTTCATAAGCCGATGAGGAAGACGTGACCAACACAGACGCACCGGAATTAAGGGCATCAGAAAGGGCCGCAAGTTGCAGCATTGGCCCCCGAACGTTGGCATTCATCATGCGATTAAACGTATCGGCAGTTACCGATTCCGGCGAGCCAACTTCTGCAAACCCCGCGTTAAGCCAAAGTCCATCGAGCGGGCCCCAGTTGTTGATTGCCACTTGTAGTTCACTTATATCGGATTCGCTGGCCGCATCATTTTTGAGGATCAGTGACGTGTCAGGCAATAGTGCACGGGCGCGTTGCAGTCGTTCTTCATTCAGCCCCGTGATGGCAACCAAGCCACCTTCATTCACGATGCGTTGAGCGCCAGCCAGGCCCATGCCACTGGTGCCGCCAGTAATGAGAATGCGTTTCCCTTGAAACCTTTCCATGATTGCTCCTGTCCGGTTTTAAAAACTGCACTTACCTTACGCAACATCAACATCGGACGTCATCTGTTTCGTTCGGTAACGAAGAGAGGGATTCAGGAAGTGCTCTTCTGCCGCAAAGCTGGCAAAAGGCAGGGTTTAAAGGGCAGCTACGAGAGAACAACGGGCTCAAGCAAATCTTTTTCGAAAAAACCTACTTGCCGGGTTTAGGTATAATGCCAGACCCGCCGAAAAGCATGCGAATGCCGAGTCCAACCATCACAAAGCCTGTGAATCGTTCCTGCCATTTAATCAATGCTGGGTGTTTACTCAACCAGTATCCAAATGTTCCTGATGCCATTGCAACAGAGCCTAAGGAGACAACCCCAGCCAACTTTTGGATACTACCCAGAACAAGCAGTTGCATCCAGACGGGACCAGCGGCTGGATCAACAAACTGCGGAAGAAAAGCAAACATGAAGAGCAGGGATTTCGGATTAGTCAGGCTGTTTAGCGCGCCTTCCTTAACTGCATTCCAGTCAGAAATTCTGGCAGTTTTTTGCACTGGTGTATCTGTGCCTGAGGTAGCAATCATCTTCATGCCGAGCCAAATGAGATAAGCGGCTCCAACCCACCTTAGGAGATCTAGCGCAATTGGCCAGGCATGAACGATACTTACCAGTCCCAGCACCAGAAAAGAAACTTGTACAAAACCCGCCACAAAGACGTTTCCCAGTACGGTAAGGAGTGCAATGCGCCTTCCCTGACCGACTCCTCTGGCGATGGTTAGCATCATGTCGGGACCGGGAGAAATCTCCAGAAGAGTTAGCGCTACCAGGAAAGTCATAAAAGTTTCAATTGAAGGCATGATCGTCGCATCCGGAAAAATAACGTTGCTACGTTAACTCACTCTGATGAACGCTGAAAGCGGAACTCAATACGAAGTCGGCACTTGGCACGAAGCTGCCCATCAAGACGTTAAGGTGGGGCAGCCATGAGCGAAGCGGACGTCTGCAGTTTTCTTGCTACAAATGGAAAATGGCGTATTGCTCAACCTCGAACAGGTCAAAACTGAAACACTGCCACAACAAATAATGTTCATTGAGCCAGCCTCGCTCATGAAATCTATTTTTCGCCGGAATGAAGGTAAATCAGGCTCTCGTCCGGAAACAGTGGAGTATGACGTGTTAGCCAGTTCAGTAGCATTTCAACGTTTTGCTTTATGGCGGAATTTCCTGGCCACACCAAATAATATCCGTCTCCGGTTGCCACTGCCTCCGGAAAAGGCAGGCAAAGCAAACCACTTCTTATCGCGTCAGTGCTCAGGAGCAGGTCGCCGACCGAAACGCCGTGTCCGCTCAGGGCGGCAAGATTTCCCTGCTCCAGCGTGTCGAATACCTTCCCTCCACTGATGTTCAGTCCCGCAAAACGCCCCGTCTTCTTGAGCCACCTCCGCCAGTCACGACGGTCCGGAGACGGATGAATAAGCTCGCAGTCAGGAAGAGACTCCCGGGCGTTGACAAGCATCGCAGGAGAACAGACGGGTATCAACCACTCGCTGAAAAGCAGTCTGCTCTCTGTCCCTTCACCAAAATGACCGTTACCGAGCAGAATTGCACAGTCGTAGGGCTCGCGACTGAAATCTACCTCATCCGTGTCCATCCAGACGCTGGTTATCTCGATTCGGGGGGTTGGATGGTTTTTGCGGAAATCGTTGAGCACGTCAAGAAGCCATCGCATGGTCAGCGTTGAGGGGGCTTTGAGACGCAAAAACTGGCTGTGACTTTTAAAGGCATTACAGGCCTGCTCTATGCTCATAAACCCCTCGGTAAGCTGTCCCGCAAGAGTACGTCCAGCCTCACTCACTTTAACGCGTGGCCCGTTTCGCATGAAAAGCTCGCAGTCAAACCACGCTTCAAGCGTGCGTATGTGCCTGCTGACCGCACCCGGCGTTATATTGAGTAAATCTGCAGCTTTACTGAAGGAATTCAGCCTTGCGGCAGCTTCAAAAGCGCGCAGAGCATAAAGAGGGGGTAATGACATCAGAAACTCCAATGTGAGTTTTACTCACATTAAGCGTGAGTTTTATCCGTTTTTCAACTGCCTTACGTGGGTGAATAATCCTGTTTGAAAAAGTTAACGAAGGAATCTGGGCAAGCGTGCCGTCTAGATCGTCAACATACCTAAGGAAAAAACGCCGTAATGAATATGACCCTCCTGAGCGCCTATATTATTTCAGTAATGATGTTGCTGCTCACGCCCGGCCCGGTTGTGGCGCTCATCTCCGGCACCGCTGCCCGTTATGGATATCGGAGCGCATTTGCCACTGCTGTTGGCACAAACGGGGCTTCCCTCATGCTTATCGCTGTGGCCACACTGATGCTGAGGGGGGTGATTTCTCTGTCTCCGGCCTGGCTGAGTTTTCTCGGACTGGCGGGTTGTGTTTATATCGGATATGCGGCACTGCACAGTCTGTTCAGCACTCCCGAGGCAGGAACAACGGATACCGGGACAGGTGCGCAGAGCCGGGGAAGTTTTCTTCGCGGCTTTGTTACGGGAGTGTCTAACCCGAAAGACATCCTCTTTTTTGTTTCTTTCTTTCCTCAGTTCATTGCCGTAACGCAGGATTTCACCACCAGTATTCTGACGCTGAGTCTGGTCTGGATGATTTTCGACTTTGCCATACTGACGGTCTACATCCTGACCGTGAAAAAATGGATGCCAGCCAGGCATAACCGGAAAATAGCAATGACGTCATCGATCTTTTTGCTTGCCGTGGCAGGATGTGGGCTTGTTTATAACGTTATTGAGATAACTCACAGTCGGCCCTTATGGGGGATGTTGGCCAACGTCTCATAGAAAAGGCGCGGAAAAACCGCGCCCTTCAAAGGAATGCTAAGAGGTTCTGGATGAATGTCCTCAGTTAAGCAGACCCAGGTGCTCGACGAGGATCGAACTACCGATGCCGATTAGCACTACGCCGCCAAGGATTTCAGCCCACTTGCCAATCTTCGCGCCGAGAAAACGGCCCAACAGCATGCCACTGGCAGCCATCACGGTGGTTGCTGCACCGATTGCCAGTGCCGTCACCACGATATTCACCTGCAGGAAGGCCAGGCCCACACCCACCGCCATCGCGTCAAGGCTGGTGGCAATTGCGGTGGTCACCAGCAACCAGAAGCCGTGACGACGAGGCGCTTCTGCGGGCTCGTCTGCTTCTTTACGGATGCCTTCCACAATCATTCGGGCGCCGAGCACGAACAGCAACGTAAATGCCACCCAGTGATCCCAGTTCATGATGAACTGGCTTGCGGCAAGACCAATGCCCCAGCCGATAACCGGTGTGATGGCTTCGATCACACCAAAAATCAGACCGGTGCGCAGCACCTCTTTGAACGGTGGGCGGTGCAGCGAGGCGCCTTTACCGATGGCGGCGGCAAAGGCATCCATTGACATGCCAAAGGCCAGAATGATCACAGCGTAGAAGCTCATAACGAATCTCAGGGTGCGCTTTCAAAGGGGGAAAGCGTGAATTTTTTAAGAGGTCGCTATCCTGCCACAAAAAAAAGAATAAAAAAACCTTAAAATTCAACATGTTATAGCTATGGCTAAGTTTGATAGCCAGTGCTATAGATGCCGATAATTTAACCTGAGTGAATTTATGTTGGGTAGAAGGGCCGCAACAGGTTCCTCTGTCGGCGCCTGTCTAACCTCAGAACACAACCGAATAATTCAGACCAAATGTGCGACCCCGGCCTTTGTAGGTGTAGAGTCCTGCATCGCCATAGGTTGGGCTGTAGAGGCCCGGCGCTCGCTGGCCCCACACCGTGGTGTAATCCTTATCCAGCAGGTTCTCTACGCTGAAGCTGAGTTTACCCACAGGCAGGCTGTAGCTGCCCAGCACATCGACGGTGTTATAACCCTCGATTTTCTTGCCATCTGCATCGGAGACATCGAATGTTTGTGTGCTCTGAACGCGTAGGTTCCACTCGCCTGGCGCCCAGTTCAGCCAGGCGCTGACTTTGGATGGACTGGCGCTGTCGATGGTTAGTTTTTCCCATTTACCGTCTACGCGCGTTTCTGATTTGATGATGTTGAAGTTTGAGCCCGTGCTCCATTCGCTGTCACTGAAGAAGTAGTCGACCTGACCTTCTACACCATAAATCCGACGCTTATCGTCTTCCAGATTAATCGTCATGTCGGTTTTATTGATGCTGATGGTCTTATCCGAGAGCGAATAGTAGGCCGCCAGTTGCGTGCGCAGATTATCACCGGTATAGCGCCAGCCCAGCTCGTAAGCATCAACTTTAATCCCATCCAGCTTCGAATCATTAACGTTGACGCTGTTGGTCAGGTTGTAATGCCCGTTCGCCAACTGATAGGTGCCGGAACCGTAATATTTGGCCAGATCAGGGATTTCAAAGCCCTGTGAGAAGTTGAACCAGACCTGCTGACGTTCGGTGATGCGGCCCAGAATCCCAGCATTAAACAGCAGATTATTGTAATCGGTTGAACCGCCGGGCACCGCGTCAGCTGAAGTCGCGCGACCCGTCGCGATCGCCTGCTGCTGCGCATAGCCAACAAAGTCGTCGACCTTATTTTTGGTGTATTGATAACGAACGCCACCGCTTAATGTGATGGCATCAAAGTCGTAACTGGATTGCAGGAACGGTGCCAGGTTGGTAATGCTGTAGCCAGGATAACGACCGACATTATAGGCATTCTCCAGCGTCATCCCGCCGCTTTGCGCCGCCGTGTTCAGGTCAAAGAACTGCTGATTGGCATCGAAAGTTTCGTGTTCAGCGTCCACGCCGTAAGTTAGTGTCAGGGCGTCGGTCGGTTTGCTGTTGATGGTTAGCTTGCCGCCATAGAAATCTGTTTTCTGCTGCGAAGCGCCAATGCTGGTGACGCGATTGCCGCTGAGGGTAGGGAAGGGGTAAAAGGTGAGATTTTCGTCTCGATAGTAAATCTGTGCCACCAGGTCCTGGCCGATAAAATCGGTATTGGAATACTGCAGATTAATCAGATGGCGTTCGGTGCCAGGCAGGCGGTCAGAGTTGAGATTGCCGGCGTTGTAAGCCGTCGCAGAACCCGTTACGGCCGAGAAATTCTCACCCAGATACAACCCGTGTTTACCGTCTGATTCGCTTTTAAAGTACTGCGTAGTGAGTTGCAGTTGCTGGTGCTCATCGATATTTACCGTCCCGGTGCCCATGATATCCAGACGGTCGGAGTACTGCAGTCCGGTCTGGGTATTATCAATGATCACCTCATTGCCTTTACCGTCATACCAGCCGCCATAACGCTGATAAGCAACTGACAGACGTCCGGAAGCGTTATCGTTACCACCGCTGACGGCCGCAGCGATATTCTCGTCGTGATCGTTATGGCTGTTAAAACCACTTTTGAGGCCAGTCTGCAACTCAGCCTCGGTGCCCGCCTGGCCTTTTTTGGTGACGATATTAATTAAACCGCCGGTACTGCCGCCGCCGTAGAGTGAGGTTGCCCCTGAAATGACTTCAATGCGCTCAATGTTGAAGGGATCGATAGCGTCCAGCTGGCGGCTGTCGCTGCGCGATGAATTGAGACGGACGCCATCGACCATCACCATCATTGATCGCCCCCGCATATTCATGCCGTAGTTGGTACGCCCCTGACTGCTCACGTCCATGCCGGGTATGAGCTGTGCGAGGACTTCCTTCAGCTCCTTACCGCCCTGAACCTGCTGTTCGATTTCCTGCTGCTCAATAATCCAGGTGGTTTGCGCCATTTCCGCCACGCTACGGTGTGTGCGGCTGGCGGAGACCACCATCTGATCGTCTTTGGCCTCTTCGGCCCATGCGCCTGAAGAGAGCATGGCGAGCAGGCAAGGTTTTAATACCCAGAGATACGGCTGTTTCATTTTTTATTTTCTTCCGATGAAGTGTTTAAGACAGAGTCGGTGTTCACCTTCGGGCTATGTGGTATGGGTACAGCGCAGTCAAAGCCACTCGATTCGGTGAACATTAAAACCTTATGATAAGTAAGCTATCCTCATCATATTTATGAGAATGATTATCGCGATGATAATCATTTCATTTACACTTACAACCAAAATTGTAATATTTACACACACTCAGGTGCACAAAACAGACGGATTCATAACAATTTGTGGGTCTTAAAACGCCTGAATTTCCGGGTGAGTAGTTGCATGGATAGCGGTCATCGACGACCTTGGCATCTGGCGCAGTTTTCAATGATGATGAAAATTTAATATTCTTGCGTGATCTCATGTGACAATCACTCGCGTTGAGCGCGCTAAGCATCAGGAAAAGAGATGGCTACCATTCCCAGTTACCAGGTATTCAATGTTGTTCTGTCACACAATAAATGGCTTTCTCCTTCACTGGTGAGTTGCGTGTTCACCGGCGAAGAGGTGGGCATGATGAAGATGGATGGGCCCGATCAGCGGATCAAAATACTCTTTCCGTCGGTCAATGGGGTAGCCTCTGCATTGACAGCAACCGGCGACTGGTGGGAGCAAATTAAAGCGCTTCCGCACGAGCAAAGGCCGACACCACGGACCTACACGCTTCGCCACGTCAATGCTGCCAAATGTCTTATGGAGGTTGAGTTTGTTGTCCATGGTACAGAAGGGCCTGCTTCGGCTTGGGTTATTAGCGCCAAGCCCGGAGACGCCTTACAGATTGTCGCTCCCAATAAACAACATACTGCTGACAGCGGCGGGTATGAGTGGAGACCCGGTTCCAGAGTGGAGCGCGCCTTGGTGGTGGCGGACGAGACCGCTCTGCCAGCGGTGAAAGGGATTCTTGAACAGACGGCAAAAATGTCTTTGCCGCCTTTGCTACAGATTTTCCAGGAGGTCCCGCTGACAGAAGATTGCCTCGACTGGCGCGAATATGCGTTTGCTGAAGTGTTTTGGCTGCCGCGAGACACCACAAAAACACCCCACGGCGCGGCGTTATTGCACGCGGTTAAGGAGCATGTGCACATACCTGACGACGCCCTGAGTGCAGACCAGAAAGAGGGGAGGGAAGTCGAAGATGATGTTTTATGGCATGGCGCTGAGGCGGAAGGCAGTCGATTTTATGGCTGGATAGCCGCGGAATCATCTGCTGTAAAACATATCCGGCGATATCTGGTCAGGGAACGCCATGTTGCCAGTGAAAACGTCAGTTTCATGGCGTACTGGAGCAGAGTATACCCATTTTAACAACGCCATTCGTCAGTATGAGATTGACCTCAATCCATTGCTGGCGAAGAAGTCATTGGTCTTATCGAAATATGGCTTCAGGCTGATCATCCTTAGATCGAATTTGAATCATTTTAAGACGCTCACTTGATGTTGGTGAATACCAAAGTGTTGTTCCAGGGCTTGCCAGCCTGACGCGGTAACGTGCAACGCTCTTGATTTACCCGGACGTTTCAACCACTTCCATGCGATAAATGCTTCCAATAGAGCGCAACCCAGAGGACCTGCGAAGTGATATTGCCGCTCGGTCCAGTCGAGGCACAGACGGTTATTTCCTGCATGATCCGCACTGATTTCCACGCCATGCTGTTCAAACCAGCGATGCCCTGAAATTGTTAGCTCGTAGTGTTGTTCTCCTTGTATGGCAATCAGACCGCGATTAAGCATCCCTTGCGTAATCATCACGCCGAGTTGCCCCGCTAAATGATCGTAACAACGGCGTGCAAATCGCAGCTCTTTAGCTGAACTACTCGGTGTCGTTTGCCACTGAGAAGTGACAGGCCCGACCGAGGCCAGGCTTTCTAACAGTTGGGAAATATGGGGGCCGGCGAGTCGGTAGTATCGATAGCGCCCAACGGACTCCACAGAAATCAGCCCGCCATCACGCAGTTTTGCGAGATGAAAACTGGCGGTCTGTGCTGTAATTCCGGCGGCCTCTGCCAAAGCGCTGGCTGAAAGCGCTTCACCACCCGACAGGCTAATCAAAATGATTGAACGCACCGGTTCGGCGATAAGATGGGCTACGACTGAGATGTGAAACTGGTTCATGCTGTGCGCCGTTAAAAGGGAAGTACGTATTCATCAGTGAGAAGACACTTCGATTCGCCTCGAATCATTATTTGGCGCGTGCAAGGACTCGTTAAATTAACTGATCCTATTGAGGAACGCTGCCTGAATGTCCGAAGAGGATTAAAGGCAACAAGCCTGAGCCGAAGCGCAAAAGGATGCGTTTCTGGCCAGGAGGCCGATGAAGCCTGTGTGGCCAATACTTATATCTTAATTCATGCCCTGCGGCTTATCTTTCCCCCCTTTCCCCCCTTTCCCCCTTTCTACCCGCTTCGGCGGGATTTTTTATCTTTAGTTTTATCCCGAAATACGGGCAAAAAAATACCCGCTGATGGCGGGTGAAATTCGTTACAGAGAATAATCTGCATGAGATATATGACAGGGAAAGGGCAGGATAGTTCAGATTAATTCTCTGTTAACGCTGGCGTTTTAAACCTGCAGTCCTGTCCGGCAGCGGTTTTTGCTTCAATGGCACTTAGCTGAACGAGACTGGATTTCTGCTAAGTGAGGACTTATGTAGCCGGTCTTCATACACGTTTAAGGCCAAACCTCTGACATATCTGCCGATGTCGGTTTCCCTGTATGCCAGGTCATGTCAAAGGAACATTAACTTAATGAATGATAGCGAGGTGCCAATCCCGCCATCACCTGGTAATAAAAAAGAGGAAAAAACCGAAATACAGGAAAGTCTCTTCTTGCTTGAGTTTGCTTAGCTATTTTGAAGACTGTCTCCTCAAAGTCAGCTCCTGGCCTTCAGGTGTCGCTTGTCAAGCCAATAGGACGGCAGTGAGCGAGCAACAAACCTGGTTCTAAAGTTAGGAGATAGTGTAAAAAAATGCCGATAAAATCGCCAGTCAGGCTTTTATTTTCACTTGATATGCCCTTTGGAGCATTGCGCCCAGCACAAGGTAAATTTCAACCATCTCTTCTGTTTTGTCTTCGCTAAAAATTTCTTTTTCGCTATTAGTAACAAGATGAATCAGAGACGATAGTTGATCTATAACGGCTGAGTGAGTTTCCAAAATTTATCCTGAGAGGTGATTACAGACCGCCGCATGTCTATGGAGGGTGATTAAAAGTATGTCAAGACTAGACGTAAACGAAGCGAAAGCAAATAAAATGCGTGAAATAATTATTTTAATTTTACCTTGAGGTTCCATTATGCACATAAAAATATGTATTTTAAGGGTGTGTAAGCAATTGATACTTAGCCTTTTATTTAAGTTTTGATTGTAATTCTCTTTAAGTTAATGAGAACTATCAGAACTTTAAAATTTTCATTAAAAGTTACTCCATCTCAAGTATTTGCAAGCTAAGTGCATGTGGTCGTGATAAGGTCGGTATTCACTGGCTCATAGGATGTATATGAAACGAGTTATCGTTTTCTTTAATTTAGCTCCCGCAGTCGTCATGAGCTTGATGGATGGGGTCACTTCAATCCGCAAAGCCTATCCCAGCGGACAAGAAATTCAGCTTCAAATAATGTCTGCTGGTTTCCCTTCTCTGACTGGGGACTCAATGGTGGTTCACGTTGCCTCTGACCGCACACTTTCAAGCGATGAAATACTTGAGGCCGCAAACAAACTGCTCTGACACGGGATCCTCAGTCACCTCCGGGCTGTTGATGTGCTTACAGTGGCCTGAACTTCGAATCTTCGGTAAGCAGGCCAGGCTATAACGGAGGATATCACTATGAAAGAAGGCTATTACTGGCTCAAACGTGGAAGTGATGAGCCTGAAATATGGTTTTATTCCGAATGTCAGCCTGAAGGATGGATACAACCTCAGCATGACAAACCCGCCAGTCTCACAAAACTCACCCATGATGGCTACCGCATCATCAGCGAGAGGCTCAGGGAGCCCGAATAAAAGTGGCGCTTTCACGAGCGCCTTTACGACTCACCAGCTCAAAAGCTCGTTTTTCAATACCAGAATGAATTTCTGCCACGTAGAATATTTTTATTGAGTTACATCCAGGATTTATATTTAACTTTCAGGCTATTGCTGCTACCCGTTTTGGCTTGCTAAGACTGGATACGAAAAAAAGCCTGCAATATATGCAGGCTTCTCCCCACTCGCGCGGTAGTAGGAGTACCGCGCTTGTCCACGTTCTGAATGCTTAATGCATGATCGGCGGCTGGTTGAGGCGGTCAGCGGGTGAACATGTGGGCAGCTAAGCGTTTGTCACTCAGACAAGGTGGTAACTTTGGACCAGAAATGGGTATTAAGACAGGTTATTTTTGTAAAGGTCTGATGAATATTCCATATGGCGTTTCCTGAAGAGTGTAAATAATGGTATTGACGCCGTCTTTTTCTTGACAGGATAAATTCTCAGACACATATTCCAGACTGTATGGCGACTCGACCATTTAAACGGGAATTGCATAAAATGTTTAAGTTAATTAAACAGTAACTGACGAAGTTACTAAAATTCTTGTGCGTTTAAGGTCTGTTCGCAAAAAAATTTTCTAGGGTTCTTTGTCATCATTATTGTTAGAAACCTGAACTGAAAGCCTGGATAGCGCTACGATTCCTGCTCCCACCAATGTAATGATTATTACGCTTCCTATCCATCCAGCGATTCCCATTTTGTGAGGCCTTTGTTTGTATCCCTGACATAGGGAACACCAACCATAACACCTTTAATGTTGAATAACTGGTTTTCATACTTACCAGTATCAATCTAATGACGTAATTGACCTGTCCCTCAGTACTGCACAAAGACTGTTGTTAACGACTTCCCGCTTCTGTCACAGGGCTGCTGTAGCAGCCCTGTGGACCTTAGACTTCAATCGACTCAGAGATCTCCAACGCATCATCGACTTCAATCCCCAGATACCGCACCGTACTCTCCAGCTTTTTATGGCCCAGCAGGAGTTGAATTACGCGAAGATTCTTGGTTTTCTTGTAGATCAAGTAAGGTTTAGTTCTTCTCATTGAATGTGTGCTGTAAAGCGAATCTTCAAGACCAAGCTTTGCTATCCACCCATGAAAAATTCGACTGTATTGCCGGGTTGATATGTGTTGGCAAGAACCGATCCGGGATTGGAACAAATAGTCTTTACTGTGTAGTTTGCTGAGCTTTATCAAGGCTGCAACAGATTCTCTTGTCCCTTTAGTCAACTCAAACTGAACAGGATTACCCGTTTTTTGCTGCAACACCGTTGCTCTACTCGAAACAGAATTCCCATATGCAATATCTGACACTTTGAGTTTAACGAGATCACAACCTCGCAGTTTACTGTCCAAAGCCATGTTGAATAGGGCAAGATCGCGCGTGTTACCTTCAATTTCAAGTCTGATTCTAATCCCCCAGATATGAGATATCTGAAGAGGTCTTTTTTGACCGATGATACGGTCTTTGTTCCAGGGTGACGTGTTCATACTCAACACTCCTGTAATGTGGGTAATTTGAGTATGGTTGTCCCTAAAGGTCGATCAGCAGATATTCGCAATGGATGTCGCTAGCTATGCCGAGTGTCATTCAACGGGGAGCTGGTCAGCGCCTGTACCTGGCATTTGTTTTGGCGAATCAGAAAACATATCAAGGGCGTGGATGGGCTGTTCGTAGAATGAAGTAACTACTAATGCTGTTAATCAATCATGGAGAAATAATGATGCATCAAGAGAAAACCCGCAGGAAGCATAAATCTCTATAGAAGTTAGTGCTTTACGTTTTCTTGAAAAATCGCCGTTTCGATCTATTTTTATCCTAAGTCAAACTAATTACTCACCTATGTCACATGAACGAAACCAGATCACACAGGGCAGGGATGATTGGATGCGCTATAGGAGCAGCTGTCATTGAATTAACCGCCAGAGGGGTAGAACTAAGTAAGGCTAACATTTTGTATGAACTTGAGAGAATCTCAGCTTCATCAAAAGATTTACAGACAAAAGCTTTCGCACGCGATGCCGCAAATATTCTCAGAAAGAGGCTTAAGTAGTTCTCTTGGCCCGTCCCCCGTTGCTCCACGCAGACAAATGTTAGCTAGTTCAATTTTGGCACTCAGCAGTCGAAGGAACGGCCCAGGGGCAGCGAAGAGCGAACAACGGAGATTGCCAACAGCATCCTGTATGAACCAACATGATCGGGTCAATGACTTGATATGGCACCTGTCCGCCATTGAATTAAAAGCGATGAGCCGTTCGGGGAACGGTAGCCAGGCAGGAATGGCTACCGTAAAAGCGTGAAGTCAGTTATTGCGGAAACAGGAAAGTGACATTAAAACGCACCCCCCAGCCTTCAGGGCCGCTGTCATCGGGCGTATGTGCCCAGTAACGCAGGCCGCCTCCAAACTGGACCACCTGATCACCTATCTTAGTGACTTTACTGATGCTCAGGTTAACCGGCACACTCCATTCGCTTTGCGTCCAGTCGTAGGTCGATTCGGTGTTCAGTGAGTAGGAAATGGCATCGGGCGTTGTGTATGAAAGAAAGGGCTGCAGAAAAGTGGCATTAACATGCTTACGGTCGTCTCTGCCGGCATAATCCCAGATGTGGTTCGCCAGAGCACCATAGGTCCACGGCCCGGTCTGTTTAAGAACGACACCAGTGGGACCCGCGCCCCATTTCCGTCCAGAGAGTGCACTATCCGTGCCAGTAGGCAGAAGCAGTACGGGACCGAACCCCCAAATCAAACCACTGTCTGTGGGTGCTTTTGGAGAATAGAAAAAGCTTTGCACCACATCACCCAGACCGGTTTGATTTTCCCCAGGGCCGGTAACGTGGCTCTGCGTAGTGAATGGCAAAATGGTACGGCTGATAATATTGGTATCGGCATTCAGTGAGAAAGGAATAACCGGCTGCACATTAAGCAGCGTTCGCGTGCCATTACCCGGACCCACATTATCATCGACATTCAACTGAAACGGCACGCTGATCAAATTGGCGACCGGGTTACTCAGCTGTTTTGCCAGCCCGGCACTGTCATCGGCAGCATAGCCTGACAACGCGTGTGCGGTTAAGAACAGTGACAGGGCAGACGTTAAGATTTTTTTCATGTATCCACCTGTTCAGGAAAGTATCTGAAGCGAAATGGCAGAGGTGTTTTTAATTCCATTAATCAAAACACCACTGCAGGGATATCAAACATGCCGAAATCCCCCCGACATCAGCATGGGGGGATGAATGATGACGAAACGCGCGGTTTCTACTTCACCACTTCCAGTGTGGGTGCCGGGTATTTCCCGTCGATTGCTGCCTGATCCGGGCCATAGAGGCGCATGATGATATAAGCATCTTTCTCCGGGATAGGCAGCCAGTTGGGATTACTGGCGTCACCTTTGGCGCTGAGGTCGATGGTATACATGCCGTCAGCATCCGGCTTCAGCGTGCGGTCGCCCCGGCTGTGGCGGTTTATGTCATTGTGGGCCATAAACATGTTGTCGAGACCATAAACCGTAAAGGACCAGAACTGGCTGACGTCAGGAGCTTTAAAGTGCAGACGGTATTGCTTACCGTTGGATCCGTTGATGCTTTTGCCATCGGAACCTTTAACCATTTGCAGATAAATAGACTCTTCCGGTGGCAGGCCCCACTGGCCGATCAATGTGCCTTCAGCAAAGAGATCGCGCTTCTGATTTTGCAGTTCTTCACGTGTTCCCAGTACACCGTTGGATGATGTCATGGTGGGCTGGAGCTTTTTCAGGTGCGCCATACCCAGCTCTTCACCTTTTTTCGCGGCGGCGAGCTGCTCGGCGGTAAAGTGGGTTTTACATGGCTCAATGCCCACGGCTTTGTACTGCTCAATCCATTTTTTGTCTGCGGTGCCCATATCACCTTCGCACAGAACGAAGTTCACGCGCTGCAGCCAGTTGGTTTTCACCGGATCGGGCCAGTGGTGCACCGTCTCTTTCGGGCCGGGCTCACCCAGGTAGGCAGACAGGGTGCGAATATTCCAGTCATCCATGTAACCCAGCGCCACCTTGGTGTCTTCAGAACTGGTGGCCATGATACGGCCCATCATCTTCAGAAGATCGGAATCGACACGGATCACCTCCGTCACGCTCGGCGGGACTTCGCCTTTCCAGGTACGGGAGGCAAACATAAAGTGACCGCCTTTGGTGCCGCGCGTGCGCGATCCAATCATTGAAGTGGTGTAGTGCCCCATATCCATGGTGTGCAGTATCCAGTAACGCCCTTTATCCATATCCGGCACGCTGACAATCACAGGCTCTGCGCTGACATCCAGCCAGCCCTGCAGGTGAAGCGTGTCATTATTTATCGTTGGGTGCTCGGTGTAGGTGTCATCCGCAAGATGACGGATGTTCTGAAAGCGGTTCATTGGCGTGTCGGTTTTCACTGCCGTGTTGTAGAAAAATTTATAGGCCTCATCCATGGAAAAACCATAGATGTAGGCGTCCTCAGCCAGTTGATCGCTTATCTGGGCCATGGCTGGCAACGTGACGGCAGAGAGCAGTATGGCAATCAAGATTTTGTTCATTTTCATCTTTGACTCCGGTTCGGAACAGATTCATCACGCACGCTCAACGTCAGCGAGTCTGAAGGACTTGTTGTTGAAGGCATCGGTGGGGCCATACAGGCGCATGGCCGGCAGAGGGCGTTTACCGCTGGTGGGGATCCAGTTACTCTCCAGCCCTGCTGGCGCATGCGGACCGATGTAAATCGTCACGCTGCCGTCGGCATTCTTTTTCATCCCGTCGAGATCGTAGGAGGAGAGCGTCGTGCGTTCGAGCGTGTTGTAGATAAAGGACATGGTGTCGCGGTTGTATACGGTTAACGCCCAGAACTGCTTCACCGGCATCTGCGCGGGTACGGTCAATCGGTACATCAAACCGGCCTGCAGTAACTGGCCCTGGCTGTCAGCCATTGCCATCAGGTACTGCGTGGCAGGCGACGGGCTGAGCTGCTTCGGCATGTAGGTACACCAGAAGTACTCAGCAGCGCGATTAATCAGGTCGATTTTATCTTCATATACAAAGGTAAAACGCTGATTTTCATCTGCCTGGAGTAACGAGGCATAGTGCCTGTCCGGCCAGAAGAGCTTTTCGCGGGGAAAATTATCAAACCAGTGTTGCAGATAAAACCAGGCGTCAATCGCAGCCTGGCGCATGGCTTTACGCGTCGTGTCGTCAGGATTAAAGGGCTTACCACGCTCAATTCCCAGCGACATCAGCATGCCCATCATCACTTTATCCTGTTCGTTAGCCGGTTCAACGCTGGCAACGGCGTGCATGTCCTCAAAGTGGCGCTCGTCATAAAACGGCAGTGTAGGATAGACGTCGTTACTGGGGTCCACAAAGCGCTGCGTGGGCGGACTGGCGGCCTCACTGAGGAAGTACATACGCATTTTCTTCGCATAGAGATAGGCATCCTGCAACGATTTCCCCTCAGCGGGGACGGAACGGAATGCGAAGGCAATGCGATAGTTGGGCGATGCGACATGCAGGTAGCCCTGCGGTATCTCCCCCTGATACCCCGGCGGTGTGAGAAGATATTTTCCTCCCTGGCCCTTATCCATGCCAGCAGGCCCCACATCCGCGATGGTGAACTGCCACGCATCAACAATTTGCCCGTAAAGGCTCCCCTCCGCGCTCGCCGCAGGCACTTCCAGCACGACCGGCCCGCGCTGTAAATCGGTGAATGCGGAAATATAGGGTGTGGTGCTGTTGGCCGTAATGGCCTCCAGCTTAGGCGTTGCCGTATGGGAGTAGGCAATGATGTCGTTATCTTTCATACCAAGATTCTTAAAGGCGGCACGTCGGAAACTGTAAATTGCCACAGCAGGCATGTTCCAGAGCACCGCTTCAAACGCACGCTGATACTTAATCTGATAGTCAAAATCGACGATGGAGCAAGCCGCCCCCGACGGAGGGAAACCACCCTGTGTTTCACCTTTGTCGCCTGCACCGTGATGGAGAGGAATTTTCTCCAGTACTTTTGCCTGTCTGGCACCAGCATGCTTCATGACGGCAAAGCCCGCCGCGCTGCCAAGAACCAGCTTATAAAAACCTCGTCTTGATATGGCCATGATAGTTTCCTTGAACGTATTTGAAGGTATAACGCTTACTGCCTGTTATTTTTATGTCTGTCTTGTCAGGTCCAGCAGAGGCAACCTGAACAGGTGTTACAGTAGAACTCTTTTTATGGATGAAATCGCTGTGATGGATCTCGAGACAAACGAGGTCAGGAACCTCTTGAGAATACGGTGTTTTTAAGGGTGCGATTTCAGTGTAGTTTGCGTTAGCAGAATGATGTCGAAAAAATCAATGTATGAAGAAACTTTCATTTAAGTGGGTAAAGATGCTCTTGGTCTGACATAAAAGAATCGGCAAGGGTGGATCTGATATTTTACGGCCTCTCTAAGAATGGAGTGGGCACTGGGGGAAATTTAAGGGTTATCTTATCGCGATGGTTTTTATAACTATCTGAATTAACAAATATTATTTTGTTTCTCAATCGCGTGGTTTATAAAATCATCATGCGTTATTTATCTGTCTGATTTTTATAAAAAAACATCACAGCCATTATCTGCCTCAATTTAAGGGTTACAATGTCAGGAGTGACTCAAGGGCGAGGCAACAAGGGATGAAGCAAAGCAGTCGAGAGAGGCGCAAAAACGCCGTCAGCTTAGAAGCATGGCAAAGCCGTAGAGATATGGTCAACCATGCAATGGGGAACAGTATTAACTGGTTCATTTTTGTGAATATCAGTTTTGCCTTGATGATATATTTTCGAAATGTACTTTTTGATAATTTTGATCTTTCAATTCATGCGACAACCGGAATCGCTGTAATTATAGATGGTGTCATGCTCGGCATTGTCCTTGCCTCTCTTTCACTTGTATTTGTGACACGAAAGCTTCCTGCAGGCTATATTCTATTAAAACTGACGCTGCTTTTTTCCATAAGCCTGATGTGGAGCTATAGCGGCTATCACTTTTTAGTGTGGTGGTCTCTTTCCTTCGCCTGGCCATTGACCGTTATTCTGATGCTGACAGCACTGTCTGCGCTTTATTATCATTTGCCATCCTTGCTGACTTTCTTGATACCCCTTTGGACTTCGGCGCTGATTTCCAGTATCACCCTGAATCAGGGGATCAGCATTCGGTTCCTGGTTATCTGGCTGATCCTGACGGTCATTCTCATCTATGGGCGCCAGATTCTACTGCGCTGGTTCAATGAAGCCTGGTTTCGGTACCAGCAAAACCAGACGCTGGTGGCTCACCTTGACGTCATCGCTCATCAGGATCCTCTGACGGGCACTGCAAACAGACGCGCGATGGAAAATTATCTTGAGAAAGCGTCTCTTCATGAACAGCCCTATGCGCTGATAATGCTCGATGTCGATTATTTCAAACGGTACAACGATCACTATGGCCATCAGTCCGGAGATCTCTGCTTATCTGCGGTGGCTGAAATGATAAAGGCGTCAGTACGAACGCCAGAGGATTTCATCGCCCGTTATGGCGGAGAAGAGTTTTTGATTGTGCTGCCGGCTGCCGCTATAGATGAGGCTACTCTGGTGGCTGATCGTATCCGCAGCAATATTGCAGAGTCATCATTACCGCACGTGGCCTCTGAGATCAGTAACAGGGTCACCGTCAGTATGGGGATTGCGCAAAACCCAGGCCGTCGACAGCCCGCAGAGGTTATTGCCCGTGCTGATGAGGCACTTTATCAGGCTAAAGAGCAGGGACGAAATCGCTGGGTGATTGATAACAGACTGAACTGAAGCTGAAAAAGTTATTAGAAAATCGGCGGCCTTGAGTGTTTCAGTCAGGGCTGCTGATTTGGTTCTGGAAAGTGTTATGACTGCAGATGCTTCAGTTTGTTGAGGTACCAATCCAGTTTGCCCTTTACCCGGCTTGGCAGCTTGATAACAGCGCACAACAACTGGATGCATCAATCACGAAATACCAGCTGACGTTTGTGGCAAAGGTTTGCCGCCGGTCAGGGCGTTCTGGTCAATTACCCTGTAAGACGGCAAAATCTGGTGGACAACCCAATCAATCGTTATCTGATTAACTCCTCGATGCTGCCAAATTTGAAGCGCGGTGCGGACGGCAGCATGACCCTGTATTTGCAGCATCGTTCACCGGGCAAAGACCTGGAGGCGAACTGGCTTCCTATGCCAGACGGCCCGATCTATGTGGTGATGCGTCTTTATCTGCCTGGACCTCAGGCGCTCAACGGTCAGTGGAAAGTCCTGGCGCTCAGGGCGGAGCCTGTCACTCCCTGACTTCATCCATGATGCTCGGAGTAAGAGGTCATAGTCCATGTTAACGGACCATGACCTTAATCCATCACAGCTTCACTTCCATGACATCCGGCAACTTATATTCCCCGGTCAGTACGCTTTTGCCCGGCCGATAAATACGCATCAGGAAATTCCAGCCATCAGGAATATCAACCCGGTTTTGCTTGTTGCCACAGGCCTGCTCAGAACCAAAATAGGCCGTGAAGGTGCCGTCACTGTTTAAGCGCGTGTTCGAGCGGTTCAGGAAAGAGTTTGCGCTATCAGTAAAACCTTCCTTGTCATACACGGTAATTGACCAGAATGCCTTATTAGGTGGAACCTGGTAGGTCGCCGTATAGCATTTATTAGCGGGCAGGTGTGCATTGTAATTGATATAGGTTGCATCTTTATTGGGGAACAGGCCCCACGCACCCGCGGCAGCATAAGCACGTGTTTTTTCATTCACTTTCCCGCGCGGCCCTTGCCAGTCATCAGGATAACGTTGAAAGCGGGAAAACTGCACTTCGAACGCCTTACGCTGCATATTCAGCTGATTCTGGTCCCAGCCAGGTGATTTGAAAGGTACTGAACTGTGTGCGTTAACTTTAAACTTATCCTGCAATCCATTGACCATTTTGATCTCTGCCTCATCTTTAGGATCAAAGACCTGGATGCGTATTGCGACCATCAGATAGCGGGTGCGTTCAGGGAGTTTGTGCATCCCTGGCGTATAAAACACTTCGGGTGCGTAGTGATCATTATCAAGGATGAGTGCTGAAGCGTAGCGACCATCGGGCATTTTCGGGATGGTCAGCGTCGCGCCCCCGCGCGTATCAACCACCACTCCGCCGTAAAGCGTGTCGTTGTTCATACGCACGATGGTACGATCACCGGCTTTTGGGATGGTCCGGATATAGAAGAACTGATTGATGCCACTGCCATGACCCGCCTGAGCAGCCGCTTTTTGTTGAATGTCGGCGAAGTAGCGGTCGGTTTCTGCGCGGGTGAAGTTTTGCGGTGTTACAGGCTGGGCTGCGGAAACCCCTTTACAAATCAGCACTGACAGCGCAGCGAATAAAGGTCGTTTCATCGTAGGTCTCCGAGACTAATATGGCTTTGCGCTGCGAGTGAAGGACTGAAAATGATTCCGCAGATTTCTGAAGAATAGCCGAATGGCGGCATTGTGCAGGAGGGTATTAGCTGGAATGTTACGGCAGCCTCATGCAGTCAGAGTTGCCAGAGGATCTCATGTAATTTTTAAACCAGCGCCTGTGAGAAATGCAGATTTCGAGAGGTGAGTTTCAATAGGACGGCTCGACCCAGGCTCTTGCCAAATGTTAAGAACTGCTCCCCATTGATCCACACAGACTGTATTTAGCTACTCCCGCTATTGGCACTATCCCGCCATTCCTTTCAATTTTTAAGTACCATCAACCGCCCCGTACCCGGCGGTCAAACCAAACAACTCTCTCGCCCAGTTAAAAACTGCGCCATAATGCCGCTCCAAGAATCGCACCATTCATGCGGCTACGAATGCACCGTGCACCCATTCTGCAACTGATGCACCGCTAAAAATCAGATTTAAAGTTCAATGCACTCACTATTCGGTGGATGGCGCTTACGCCATTCTGTCGGCGCCAGATCAAAGTGCTGTTTGAAGGCGCGAGAGAAGTGCAGTTGGTCATTGTAGCCGACCGAACAGGCGATGACTTTGATGGGTAACGACGCATCCTGCAGCAGGTTCTTCGCCATACTCATGCGCACATTGAGCAAATATTGTTTGGGGCCAATGCTGAATGCCTTCTGAAACAGTCGGCTGAGATAGCTGCGATCAAGACGACAATGGTTGGCAATGTCGCCGATGCTGATCGGATTTTGGTAGTTGCGTTCGATAAAGGTCGTGGCCTGGTCGAGATGCTTGTTGTCGCCATTCGAAGCAACAACATTGCCTTTGCCATGGCTGATTAAAGCATCAAATAACAGGCAGGTTAGTCCAGCCAGTTTAATCGGGCGCGTGGTGTCTTCGGCAATTAATGAGTCGAGGGTTTGTTTTATTTCGCCACTGTCCTGCGGATTTTTTGCGGTCCATAGCGGGTGTTCGCGGCGTAATCCACACAATTCAAAGGTACGTTGGGCAATGAGACCATCCACTTCCAGCCACATATATTCCCATGGTGTTTTTTTATCCGCGATGTAAGTGGTAATTTGATGTGGATAAATTAAAAAAGCTTCGCCCGCCGTGACGTTCCAGCTGCCTTGTTCCGAGGTCAGGCTGCCTTTTCCTTTGACAATATAATGCAGCAAATAATGTTGCCGCACCGCTGGACCAAAACGGTGTGAGGAGGTGCAGGCTTCATGACCGAACTGATAAATATTAAGTCCAAAATGCAGCATGTGTTCCGGCAGTAAGTATTTCTCCATATCGCACCCGTTAACTTGACGTTTTACATGCCTTTGTAGCACACAAGCCAGACGGCAGATGCGGCTTTAAAGCAAAGGGAAAGCATAGTGAGAAGCACATCACACTTTGTTATGTGTCGTTTTTTTCTGCCATAGCGATGTCACATTTATACATATCACTTCCTGCTAAGCGCAATTATGTTTAAGTCACTCAGTCGAGAATGACTTAATAAAGGTGATGAGATGAAAATAACGTTCATTGGAGCGGGAAGCACTGTTTTTGCCAAAAATGTGCTGGGCGATGTATTAGCAACGGGGAGTATCTCTGACACCGAAATTGCACTGTACGATATTGACGCGCAGCGGCTTGATGAATCCTACAAAATGCTGACGAATATTAATGTCAATATTAACGCAGGTCGTGCGCGCATTGAAAGGTATGTCGGTGTGGAACAACGTCGTGCGGCCTTAAATAAGGCGGACTTTGTCATTAATGCCATTCAGGTTGGTGGTTACAAACCGAGCACGTTGATTGATTTTGATATACCTAAGAAGTTTGGTTTACGCCAAACCATTGCTGACACGCTTGGCATCGGCGGACTCTTCCGGGCGCTGCGCACCTTGCCAGTGATGTTTGATGTAGCGCGTGACATGGAACAGGTCTGTCCAAATGCCTGGCTGCTGAATTACACCAATCCGATGGCGTCGTTAACAGGCGCGATGCTGCAACACACTGGCGTGAAAACCGTCGGTCTGTGCCATAGCGTGCAGGTTTGCGCAGAAACGTTACTGAAAAGCGTTGATATGCCAACCGATAACGTGGTGTTTAATATCGCGGGCATCAATCACATGGCGTGGCTGCTGGATATTCGCCGTAACGGCGAGGATTTGTATCCTGAGATTCGCCGTCGTTCGCGTGCGCTCAACACCAGGCACGATGACATGGTGCGCCATGAGATCATGCACCAGTTTGGTTATTACGTCACAGAATCCTCTGAGCATAACGCAGAGTACATGCCGTATTGGATCAAGCGTCATTATCCCGAGTTGATTGGGCGCTTTAACATTCCGCTGGATGAGTATCCCCGTCGATGTGTAGAGCAGATTGACCGCTGGCATATGCAGCGTGAGCAGCTTACCAATAACGAAAACCTGACGCACACGCGCAGCCTTGAGTACGCGTCATACATTATCTAAAGCATGATGCTGGATAAGCCGTACAAAATTGGTGGCAACGTGTTGAATAACAGTCTGATCACCAATTTGCCGCGCGAAGCCTGCGTGGAAGTCCCTTGTCTGGTCGATGCGCAGGGCATTACACCGTGCTACGTCGGCGATTTGCCACCGCAATGCGCCGCGCTCAATCGCACCAATATCAACACGCAGTTACTCACCATTGAAGCCGCCGTGACGCGCAAAAAAGAGCATATCTATCACGCCGCGCTGCTCGATCCGCACACTTCCGCTGAATTGTCGATTGACGACACGGTTCGACTTTGTGACGAACTTATCGCGGCACATGGCGATTGGTTGCCGTCATATAGCTGATTTCCCGTGTGTTTCAGGTAAATTACCCGCGCGAGCTGACAACTGCTTCATGGCTGTCGGTTGCAGCCACGCGCCGCAGGAGAGTGAACAATGAGTGTGTCTCTGAAAACGAAAATCAGCTATGGCATAGGTGCCTTCGGCAAGGATTTTGCGATTGGCATCATTTATATGTACCTGATGTTTTACTACACCGACGTGGCCAGTATTTCGATGGGCATGGTGGCGACCCTGTTTCTGGTCGCACGTTTCCTGGATGCGTTGGCCGATCCCATCATGGGTTGGATTGTCGAGCGCACCCGCACGCGCTGGGGGAAATTCAAACCGTGGATTTTGGTTGGTACCCTGGTCAATTCAGTGATGCTGATCGCGGTGTTTAGTGCACATCACTTTCACGGTACCGAACAGATCCTGTGGATATGGCTGACTTATCTGCTGTGGGGATTCACCTACACCATTATGGATGTGCCGTTCTGGTCGCTGGTGCCGTGCATCACGCTGGATAAACGTGAAAGAGAAGCCCTTATCCCGTGGCCACGATTTTTCGCCAGCTGCGCAGGCTATTTAACCGGCGTGATTGGGCTGCCAGCCATTCGCTGGCTCGGTAATGGCAATCAGGGTGATGGCTTCCTCTTTTTCTCCTACATCATCGTGTTCTTCTTCTTGATCTGCACCCTGGTGACGCTGCTCAATGTGCATGAGCGCTATTCATCCGCTAATGCGGCGGCTCACGATGAGAAGCACAGCCTTGGCGCGGTGCTGCGCATGATTACCCGCAATCGGCCGCTGTTTGTGCTGTTGATTATGGCGCTGGCGTGGAATCTGGCTTACAGCATCATTAATGCGTTTGCCGTTTATTACTTCAAATATGTGTTTGATCGCGAAGATCTATTCCCGTGGTATATGGCGTTTGCAGGGGTAGCCAATCTGGTGACGATTGTGCTGTTCCCGCGTTTAGTACGCATTTTCTCGCGTCGCGTGCTGTGGCTCAGCGCGTCGGTGTTGCCGGTACTGAGCTGTGTGATGCTGGTGGCCATTGCCTTGTGGTCACCACAGAGCGCGGTGTTGATTTCCCTTTCTGGTGTGTTAGTGAACATTGGCAATGCGCTGTTCTGGGTGATGTTGGTGATTATGGTGGCGGATACCGTAGATTACGGCGATTACGCGTTGGGCGTGCGTATTGAAAGCATCGCTTATTCGGTACAAACCATGGTGGTAAAAGCGGGTGCGGCCTTTGCCGGATTGTTTATTGGCGCGATGTTGGGTCTGGTGGGTTATGTTCCTAATGCGGTCCAGACTGCGAGTACGCTGTTCGGCATGCAAGTCATTATGGTGGGAGCGCCGTTGCTGTTCTTTGCCATCACCGTTTTTGTTTATCTGCGCTATTACGCGTTAGACGGGAAGTTACTGGATGAAGTGCAGCATTGGTTGCAGCGCAAATATGGCGTAGAACCCGCCACAACAGCGCAGCCAACAGCAGGCGCTGCGCCAGTGGTACAGGAAGTGCGTAGCTCAACATAACGTAGGTTTAATGAGCATTCACACCCAAATCAATCACCACTTTTCCCACATGTCCGGCAGATTGCAGGTAGCGATAGGCTTCCTGCGTCTTATCCAACGCAAATACACGGTCAATTTCGGGCGCAATCCCAGCCGTTTCAACCGCTCTGACTGCTGCCCTCAGATCCGCGGTCGATCCGGTATTATTCCCGATAATATTCAACATCTTCTGCATAATCGGCAGCACAGGAACGGTTAATTCCGCGCCGCCCACAAAGCCAATCACAAATATCGTGGCGTTATAAGCTGCGGCGGCGATCGATTTTGCAAAGGTTGCCGCGCCCACCGATTCCAGCACCAGATCAGCGCCATGGCCTTGTGTTAAAGCCAGCACGCGTTTATCCCATTCTGGCTCTTCGCGGTAGTTAATCCCTTCATCGGCACCCAACGCTTTCACTCTTGCCAGTTTCTCATTGGAAGAGGAGAGCATAATCACGTGTGCACCTGCCGCTTTCGCGTATTGCAGGGCAAACAGGCTGACGCCGCCGGTGCCGAGCAACAGCACAGTGCTGCCAGGCTGGACTTTACCGCGAGTGATCGCGTTCCATGCCGTCGTGGCGGCGATCGGCAAGGTGGCGGCCTGCTGCCAACTGAGGAAATCGGGGATAGCGACCAAAGAATCGGCTGGAACAACGGCGTATTCTGCCAGCCCGCCATGGTTGGTCACGCCGCGTAACGCGTGATGATGTTCAGCGCGAATCGCTCCGGCATGCCAGCGGTACATCATGCCTGGCACAACGCGTTGGCCAACTTGCCAACCACTAACGCCTGCGCCTGTTTTGACGATCTCTCCCGCGCTGTCTGCGCCGGGAATAATGAGCTTGGCGATATCGCCAAACTGTCCGGTGGCCAGCGCTAAATCAAGATAGTTGAGGCTTACGGCATGCTGGCGGATCAACACTTCACCATAGCCTGGCTGCGGGCAGGGCAGTTCGGTCAGATTCAGGGCGTCGATAGATGGGGCGGTGAGTTGAATGGCTCGCATAGTGATCTCCTGTGTAATAAGTCCATCCAGTGTGGCGTTAAAAAGGCGCTATAATCGTTGCCAAAACCAAATCAACGTTGCACAGGAAGCAATAATGCAGGATGACGATTTTCGCCAACGCGAAGCCTTTCTGGCCGTGGTACGTGCAGGCAGTTTTAGTGCGGGTGCGCGCGCGTTGGGGCGCGATGTTTCAGTGGTTTCACGCCGTATTGCGGCACTGGAAAAACGGCTGGGCATACGCTTGATTGAGCGCACCACGCGACGCATTCGTCCCACGGAAGAGGGGCAACGCTATCGACAAAAAATTGAACTGGCCGATGAGTTGTTGTGCGAAGCCGAGGAAGAAGCGCGTCGGCTGGCCGTGCGGCCAGCAGGCACGATCCGTGTTGCCATGCCCGCCGCTTTTGGCCGCTGCTGGGTCTCTCCCGCGTTACCGGAATTTCTGCAAACCTATCCGGATATTCGCCTGTGGTTAAACTGCAGCGATCACTATGTCGATTTGCTGGGTGATAACTTTGATATGGCGATCCGCATTGGCGTGATGGCCGATAGCCGCCTCATCGCGCGTAAACTGGCTGATACCTGTCGGGTGCTGTGCGTTGCCCCCGATTATCTGGCGCAGCATCCGCCTTTACTCAAACCGCAGGACCTGCGTGAACATGATTGCCTCGGTTTTACACCGATGCACAGCTGGCCAGAGTGGCGGCTGGTGAAGGAGGGACAACAGGTCTCTGTACCCGTGAAAACCCGCTATGAAAGTGATGATATCGATACCCTGAAAGAGGCGGCGAAAGCAGGCCTGGGTGTATTAATGGCCGCGAATTGGCTGGTGCAAAAAGAGTTGGCCGAAGGCTCGTTAGTCACAGTGATGACAGACTGGCAGCCCGCAGGTGAGGATGGCGTGTGGCTGGTGAAACCTTCCAGCCAGTTACAGTCGGCGAAAATTAGCGCGTTAACCGATTGGCTGGTGAAGTGGTTTGCAGTGCCGCGCTGGTAAGCCGAAACGGATGTGGCGGTTGCGGGCGGCGTAAAGGCCGCACCCTAAAAAAGGGGCACTAAGTTTAAAAGCAGGCTGGGGGCGTACCGGGGCTGGCATCCGCAGCGCTGAACGGAGAGAGTCTGCCAGGAGAGCCCGCAGGACGCGGGCGAAAGGTGGCGCTGGAACATGGATGTTCCATCGGCACCGGTCCGTAAGGCAGACGAATGAAGAGAAGGTACCGCGTCAGCGGCGCGAGGACCGCCAGCCCCGGTACGCCCCCAGACGGCGTTATTGCCCGGGCAGCATCCTGCCTCCTGCCGCCTACCCGATCAACCTCTGCAACGACACCGCACTCTGCTCATCATCAGGCACATACACCAGCAAGCGATCGCCGTTGCGTGATGCTGACCACCAGTTATTCTGGCGCAGCGTCATTTCGCCGACTTCTTCACGATAAAAACGTTTCACGCGGTTCTCAACCTGGCCCAATTCATAGCGCTGCCAGGTTTGAGCAAACTCATCTGAGCTATTCAACAGGCGGGCGAGGAAACTCTCCCAGTGCGGATCGCCCAAATGCTCTCCCATCTGCCCGCGGAACATCGCCACCATCTGCGGCATCACCTCATCCCAGTCGTTCAACGCCTTGCGCCAGCCAGGATGATTAAAGGCCAGCCAGATGCAGTTGCGATCCTCCACGGCGATCTCCGCAAGATCGACACCCATCAGTGCACACCATGCTGCGTTGTAGCCGAGAATATCGAAGCGCGGCGTTTCAATAATCGCGGGTAACTGAATGGCATCCAGCATCTGCTGATTGTGCGCCGCAATTTTGCAACAGGCAGCGGCAACGCGCACCGAAGGCAGCGAATGCCCCGCCAGGGAAAACAGATGCTGGGTTTCCACATCATTGCACTGCAACGCGGTGGCAATCGCCGTCAAGGTTTTGGGTGAGGCTTTGATATCACGCCCTTGCTCCAGCCACGTATACCAGGTCACGCCTACGTCGGCTAACTGCGCCACTTCCTCGCGTCGCAAACCCGGTGTGCGGCGCTGGCGCATATGCGGTAAACCGAGGCGATTGGGGTCGAGGCTTTCACGGCGCGTGCGTAAAAAAGTGCCCAACAGTTTGCGGTTATTCTGTTCAGCGGTGACGAACGCAGCAGCGGTGCTCATGAATGGATCTCCAGGCGAGACGGGTAGTATTTATACCATGATAAACAAAGACTGGTACCCGTTTAATTGTTAGGTGATGCTATGCCGTCTGCAACTAAAAACAAGGTTAAATCCGATGCACACATCGCAACTTCAACGCGCGGGACTGGTGGTCCTGCTGGCAGGGCAACTCTTGCCCATGATCGATTTTTCCATTGTTAATGTGGCGTTAGATGCCATGGCGCATACGCTGCGCGCCACCTCCATCGAACTGGCGTTAATTGTCGCAGTGTATGGCATTGCCTTTGCCATCTGCCTGGCGATGGGTGGACGCCTGGGGGACAATTACGGTCGGCGTCGCGTATTCCTGGCAGGAGTATGGATCTTCGGTATTGCATCTTTATTATGCGGCATTGCCAACAGCGTCGGACTGTTAATGTTTGCCCGCGCACTGCAGGGTGTGGGTGCTGCATTTATCGTGCCACAAATACTCGCCACCATGCATGTCACCATGAAGGGCAGGGAGCACGCGCGCGCCATCGGTCTCTATGGCGGCATTGGTGGACTGGCCTTTATTATCGGGCAAGTACTTGGCGGATTTCTCATCAAAGCGGATATTGGCGGTTACGGCTGGCGCAGCGTCTTCCTGATTAACTTGCCGATTTGCCTGTTTGTGCTGATCACCGCCCGTCGCTTTGTACCCGAAACGCATAACAACCAGCGCGTGCAGGTGGATGTCAGTGGCACCTTGCTGCTGGCGGGGGCGATAGGCTGCCTGATGTTGGCGCTGGCGCTCGGTCCGCTGCTGCACTGGTCCTGGCCGTGCATTCTGCTATTAGTGCTGTTCCCGGTGCTGCTACACCGTTTGCGTCAGAGTTCGTTGCGTCTTGAAGCCAGTGGTGGTGCGCCCCTGTTGCCACCTTCACTGCTGCGTCTGCCGAGTGTGCGCTTCGGTTTAACCCTGGCGGTGCTGTTCTTCTCCTGCTGGAGCGGCTTTATGTTTGCGGTGGCGCTGACGCTGCAATCAGGCATCGGCCTGAGCGCGTTCCAGTCCGGTAACGCCTTTATCGCTTTGGGGGCGGCCTATTTTATCGGTTCAATGCGTTCAACGCGTATCGTCGAGCGTTTTGGCAAACGCGCCACGCTGCTGACAGGTTGCGGCATTCAGATGATTGGCCTGTTGGCGCTGATCGCCACTTTCCAGCTTGCCTGGCCGAATGTTGGCGTGTTCACGCTGATCCCAGCCACCATCCTGATTGGCTTTGGTCAGTCATTTATCGTCAGCACTTTCTATCGTATTGGCATGAGTGGCGTACCACATCATCAAGCCGGCGCGGGGAGTGCCGTGCTATCCACGGTGCAGCAGTCGGCACTGGGGTTAGGCCCGATGTTGCTGGGTGGCGTGTTCACGCAAATTAATCTGCACGGTAACCATCTGGCGGCCATCTCGGGCACCTTGGGTGTCGAGCTATTAATGATGGTCTTGCTGGTGGTTGTCACCGGCTTCAACCGTCGGACTTTCCAGCCTGTCACAGCAGAAGGGTAATTCTTCTGGTGAGATTTAAGCAGGAGCATTTCAGCTTATTGTAAGGTAAGCGAAAATCCGTAAGTCGCGCTGAATTTACCTTTGGCTCAGTGGTCTTTTTTCCGGAACATATCGCCGCAACTAACGGGCTGAACCGCGTGTTCAGCCCGTTTTTATGTGGTGCGGAAGACAGGCGTTTGAATCAGGCACAGGAAAAACGGCAGGCTCATAGCAGATGAAAAAGATGTTAACCGGGTTACTTTTCATGGTAACCACCACTGCCTTTGGTGCAGATGATTTCACCCTCAAAGACATACACTTTGATGGCTTACAGCGCGTTGCACCGGGTGCGGCGATGCTGAGTATGCCGGTGCGTGTGGGCGATCGCGTCAGTGATGATGATATTCGCAGCACCATCCGCGCACTGTTCGCCACCGGCAACTTTGAAGACGTTCAGGTCCTGCGCGACGGCGATGTCCTGCTGATCAAAGTGCGAGAGCGTCCGGCGATTGCCAGCATTTCGTTCTCGGGCAATAAAGCCATCAAAGATGACCAGTTGAAGCAAAATCTGGACGCTTCAGGCGTGCGCGTGGGTGAAGCGCTGGACCGCACGACATTATCGGATATCGAAAAAGGACTGGAAGATTTCTACTACAGCGTCGGTAAATACACCGCGAGCGTAAAAGCGGTGGTGACGCCATTGCCACGTAACCGTGTCGATCTGAAGTTCATCTTTACCGAAGGCGTCTCCGCTAAAATTCAACAGATCAATATCGTTGGCAATCATGCGTTCTCATCCGATGAACTGATCTCACATTTTCAGCTGCGCGATGATGTGCCGTGGTGGAATTTGGTCGCCGACCAAAAATACCAGAAACAGAAACTGGCGGGCGATTTAGAAACGCTGCGCAGTTATTATCTCGATCGCGGCTATGCCCGCTTTAATCTTGATTCGACGCAGGTGAGTTTAACGCCAGATAAAAAAAGTATTTATCTGACGGTGAATATTCATGAAGGCGATGTTTATCATATCTCCGACGTTATTTTAACTGGTGATATGGCTGGCCATTCAGCGGAAATTGAGAAGCTTGCGCATTTACCGGCCGGTTCATTATATAGCGGTGCCAAAATTACTGAGAACGAAGGGGCGATTAAAACCCTGCTTGGACGTTACGGTTATGCCTTCCCGCAGGTGAGCACCCAGCCGGAAATTAACGATGCCGATAAAACGGTGAAGCTGCATCTCAACGTGGATGCGGGACGTCGCTTCTATGTGCGCCAGGTGAAGTTCTCCGGTAATGACACCTCGAAAGACTCCGTGCTGCGCCGTGAAATGCGCCAGATGGAAGGGGCGTGGCTGGCGAGCGATCAGGTGGATCAGGGTAAGGCGCGACTCAATCGTACAGGCTATTTTGAGTCGGTGGATGTAGATACCCAACGTGTGCCGGGCAGTCCGGATCAGGTTGATGTGGTGTACAAAGTGAAGGAGCGTAACACCGGCACCTTCAACGTCGGGCTGGGTTACGGCACCGACAGCGGCATCAGTTATCAGCTTGGCGTCAGCCAGGATAACTGGATGGGCACCGGTAACACGGTCGGCTTCAGCGGCACCAAAAACGATTACCAGACCTATGTGGAGATTTCCGCCACTGACCCGTATTTCACCGTGGATGGCGTCAGCCTCGGCGGCAAGCTGTTCTATAACGACTACAGCGCGGAAGATAACGACCTGTCTGAATACAAGCTGAAAAGTCTGGGTGCCAGCAGTACTTTAAGCTTCCCGATCAGTGAAAACAGCAACCTCAGCACCGGGCTGGATTACAGTTATAACCGCGTCAGCAACATGGCACCGCAGGTGGCGATGTGGCGTTATCTCGGCTCGCAGGGCATCCATCCAAAAGTGATTGAAACGGATGACGATGATGACGATGACTACTCAACCAGCAGTGATAAATTCACCGCCAACGACTTCTTCTGGAATGTAGGTTGGGGCTATAACTCACTGGACCGTGGTTTCTTCCCGACATCAGGTGTGAGTGCTGGGTTTAACACTAAAGTCACGATCCCGGGCTCCACCAACAGCTATTACAAAACGACGCTGAATGCCAACGCCTATGTGCCGATCAGCAAAGACCATCGTTGGGTGTTAATGGGCCGCGCCAAGGCAGGTTATGCTGACGGTTTTGGCGGGAAAGAGGTGCCGTTTTACGACAACTTCTATGCGGGTGGCTCCAGCTCAGTGCGTGGCTTCTCGTCCAACACCATTGGTCCTAAAGCAGCGTACTACAGCTGCACTGGCAGCGAGAGCAGTTACGGCGGTTGTGCAGTAAACAAATCGGACGATGCGGTAGGCGGCAACGCCATGGCGGTGTTAAGTACCGAACTGATTGTACCGACACCATTTGTTAGCGATCGTTACGCCGATTCGTTACGCACCTCGTTCTTCGTTGACGCCGGTACAGTATGGGATACCAAATGGCAAAATACCGCCGCAACGGAAGCCGCAGGCGTGCCGGATTATGGTGATGCCACGAATATTCGTGTATCCAGCGGTCTGGCATTGCAATGGCAATCGCCACTTGGGCCTTTAGTATTCTCTTACGCCTTACCGCTGAAGAAATATGATGGCGATAAGTCGGAACAGTTCCAGTTTAATATCGGTAAGACTTGGTGATTTTTATTATTTTGTTAACGTGCGAAGTAAGTTTTACGCTTTCTTTAAACCGCAATGACAGAATAAAATAGCCGGATCGGTAAAATAGTCAGGGTACGGTGCTTAAGGAATGAGTGCCTGCCACCATCGTTGTTATGCATCAAATTAAATATCTTTTTCGCCACCCAATTGGGTGGCTTTTTTATTTTTAAAATGGCTTTCAGGCAATCTCAGGTAACCGCAAGCCGGTTTCCGCATCAAACAGATGCATCTTTTCAGCTCTCAATCCAATGCGAATCTGATCGCCACTCACCGCCGCATGGCGTCCGGCGATTTGCATATGCAGCGCATGTCCGTGCCATTCCAGATGCAGCAGCGTTGATTCTCCTGTGATCTCAACCACTTTAACCATGGCCAGCGCACTGGTTTCGGCCTCAATCAAATCGTGCGGACGTACACCCAGAGTGACGTGGGCACCCTCGCGTTCACGTCCCGCCGCTTGCCAACGCGCAGGTAGCGGTTGCCACAAGTCCTGGCACTGCACGCCGGGCACGCCATCGCGCGTAATCAATTGAGCCGGTAACAGGTTCATCGGCGGGGAACCGATAAAGCGGGCGACAAAGGTATCTGCCGGACGATCGTAAATCGCCAGGGGCGCACCCTGTTGCACAATACGACCCTCGCGCATCACCACAATCTGATCCGCCAACGTCATCGCCTCCACCTGATCGTGGGTAACATACACCATGGTGGTTTTGAAACGCTGGTGCAGGGATTTGATCTCCGCACGCAGCTCCATGCGCAACTGCGCATCAAGGTTAGAGAGCGGTTCATCGAACAGGAACACCTGCGGATTGCGCACCATTGCACGGCCCATGGCAACACGCTGCCGCTGACCGCCGGACAGGGCGCGAGGATAGCGCTGCAGCAGCTTATCAATGCCAAGAATCCCGGCGATGCGCTCGATTTTACTCTGCTGCTCTTCGCGCTTCACTTTCTTGACCTGCATATGGAAGGCGAGGTTTTCCGCCACGGTAAGATGCGGATAGAGCGCATAGCTCTGAAACACCATGGCGATATCGCGGTCGGCAGGATCGCGATCGTTAATCTGGACTTTATCCATCAGGATCGCGCCATCCGACAGGCTCTCAAGCCCTGCCAGCAGGCGTAACAGGGTGGATTTACCACAGCCGGACGGGCCGACCAGCACGGTGAAACTGCCGTCGGGAATAGTGAGGTCGAGCGGATGCAGAACCGATTGTTTTCCGTAGCGCTTGGCCACTTTTACGAGTTCAACACTGGCCATGATTTAGCGCTCCTGTGCGGAAAGTTGCAGTTGATGCCAGTCGGGATAGCGACGCGGCAAGGTACTGATTGCCAGTGAAGCCACCGCGATGCCCCATTGCAAAGCGGTAGTGATGTCTTGCTGATGCAGTAGCGCGGTGAGAAATCCGGCATTAAAGCTGTCGCCCGCGCCGATGGTGTCCACCACCGTCACCGGACGTGCCAACTGGCTGATCTGCTGATCCGCTTGCCAGCAGCCCGCGCCTTGTGCGCCGCATTTCACCACGCAGCCACCCCGTCCGCTGAGTTGTTGCGCTAGCTGTTGAGCGCAGTTAGCAAGATCGTCCAGACCCACTAAGCCTAAGGTTTCGACCTCATTCAGCAGCAACCAGTCACACAGCGGTAGCCAGCGGGCACACTGCTCGCGCACCGTTTCCGTCCAGCCTTGCGGCGGCCAGCCAGTATCGACAGCCGTCAGGTAGCCGCGCTGCTGCAACTCACTCAGCAACTGTGGATACTCGTCATAAAGATGCAGGCATAAGAAGGTGCCGCACAGCAGCACGATATCGCCTTCCGTCGCACGCAGTGGCAGCTGGTCCAGCACATCGACTGCGGTGAGTCGCACAATATGACCGAGGTTACTGAGAAACGAGCGCTCATGATCCGAGTGCGTGACGCCCACGGTGAGTGACGTTTCACAGCGATAGCGTTTCCAGTGTGCAGCGCTATGCGGAAAGTGACTCGCCAGCCAGGCGCTCAAGCCGTCATCACCCTGGTTGGCTACCGCGCGATGGCGTACCTGCATCGCCTCCAGCGCCAGTGCGCAGTTACCGGCCGATCCGCCCGGACGCAGTTCGCTGTGATTAAGCATCACTTCGGTGCCGCGCTGTGGCCAGCTGTCGAGCGTACCCATAATCAAATCGACATTAATATTGCCCACCACATAAAGGGTGGCGGTGGAGTCCATGTTCGCGATCATCCTTTGCTCCCGCCACTGGCCAGGCCGCTGACCAGGGTTTTCTGCAGCCAGATAGCAATAAATAAGGGGGGCACAGAGGCCAGAATACCGACAGCGGCGATCAATCCATCATCGGTGGCACGGCCAGCCGTAAAGCCTGCAATGGTCACCGGCAGGGTTTGCGCGGCGATATTGCTGGTGAACAGCAAGGCATAGAAGAACTCGTCCCACGCTAGCAGCCAGCCAAACAGCGCTGCAGCACCCAGCACTGGTTTTGCCAGCGGCAGCGTAATGCGTAACAGCACTTGCCAGACGCGCAACCCATCTAACCTTGCCGCTTGCTCGATATCCTGCGGTAAGGTGTCGAACTGGTTTTTCAGCATCCAGGTGAGGAACGGCAGGATCAGCGAGCAGTACACGATGATCAAACCCGGGCGGGTGTTAAGCAGATCAAACTGCTGCAGCAAGAAATAGAGTGGCAGCACAAAAGCCACCGGCGGCACCATGTAAATGGCGAGTGAGGCGAACAGCCAACCATCACGACCGCGATAGCGAGAGAAGCTGAATGCGGCCGGGATAGCCAGCAGCAAGCATATGATCGTTGCGCCAGTTGCCACCAGCAGACTGTTGCCCATGGCGTGCAGAAACAGCGCGCCGGGTTGACCCGGTTCAAGCGACATTAGTCTGCCATAACGGCTGAAATCCCACTGACGCGGCAGCCACTCCAGCGGTACACGCGTCAGATCGCTGGTGGCGCTGACGCTCATTAAGAACAGCCAACCCATCGGTGCCAGTACGGAAATCGCTACCAGCAGCGCGGCAGCGTACTTCGCGGTGCTGCGCAATTTAGCCTTCATACGCGCTCCCTTTGCGGCGCTGACGCCACAGTAACAACATATACAGCGTGATCAGCACGGCACACAGCAACGTCATCAACATGGCGTAAGCCGCACCGCTGCCCGCGCGCAGATAGCTGAATGACTCCTGGTAGACGTAAAAACTCAGGGTTTTGGTGCTGTCCACCGGGCCGCCACGTGTCATCACATAGATGATGTCGAAAATCTTGAAGGCATCGATGGTGCGCAATACCAGGGCCACGCTGAGGGGACCGACAATCGCCGGTAACGTGATGGCGCGAAAACGCCGCCATGCCGAGGCGCCATCCAGACGTGCCGCTTCAAACAGATCCTCCGGAATGGATTGCAACGCCGCCAGCACCAGCAGGGTGACCAGAGGATAGTTCTTCCAGATATCGGCAAACATCACGGCATTGAGCGCCGAATCGGGTGACCCCAGCCAACTGCGATAGCCATCAATGATGCCAAGCTGGGTCAGCAGGGCGTTGATGCTGCCGTAGTCGGGGTTGAAGTTGAGACGCCACATCATGGCGTTAACGATGGTTGGCAGCGCCCATGGCAGGATCACCAGCACGCGCAGGATATTGCGGCCAGCAAATTTCTGATTCAGTAGTAGCGCCACCAGCACGCCGATCACCCCTTCAAACGCCACCGACACCACGGTGAAGTAGAGCGTGCGCCACAGCGAGCTTTGGAAATCGGGATCGGTAAGGGCGAACAGGTAGTTCTCCACGCCCACCCAGCCGGGGGCTTCACCGCTGCCGATTAAGGCGGCATCAGTGAAGCTGAGCCAAATGGTGCGCAGCAGCGGCCAGGCGGTGAGCAACAGCATCACCAGTAACATGGGTGCTAACAGCACCCATGCCTGCCGTTGTTCGCGTTGACGCAAACTCAGCATGCTGACTCCTTAACGCAGACGCGCCGCGCTTTTATCCACCGTTTGCATGGCGGCGTCCGGCGTGGCGCTGCCTACCAGTACCTGCTGCAACTGCTGCTGCAAAGTATTGGAGAGACGGGAATAATCGGCGGTTTCTGGACGCGACAACATCACGTTCAGTGATTTGTCAGCGGCGGCGATCAGGCTTTCCTGATTTTTCAGCACCGCTGGGTCCTGATAGGAGCTTTTCCAGATCGGCAGGCTCAAGGTAGCGTATTTGTTCTGCACCGGCTGAGAGGTCATGTAGCTGATGTACTGCCAGGCCTGATCAGGATGGGTGCTGCCATTAGCAATGCCCAGGCCCATCGATCCGTTTACCGCACCAAATTTACCCGGTGCATCACCTGGAGCAGGGACAATACCGACCTGACCCGCCACTTTGCTCTGCTTCGGATCGTTAGCCATGTTGTACATGTAGGTCCAGTTCAGCGCGAAGGCTGCATCGCCGTTGGAGAACGCCTTACGCACATCCTCTTCCAGATATTCTCGCGAAGCCGGGTTAGTCAGACCCTCATCCAGCGAACTTTTCATCAGCTTAACCGCCTGCAACGAGGCTGGGCTGGAGAAGTCGAGTTTGCCGTTGTTGTAGAACTTGCCACCGAAGCCAGAGACCAGCGTGGTGTAGTCACACACCAGGGCTTCAGCCTGCGACCAACTCCAGACCAGAGGATATTTAACGATGTTTTTCTGCTTGATGATGCGCGAGTCGTCGATCACCTGCTGCCAGGTTTGTGGCGGGGTGGTGATACCGGCTTTCTCCAGCATGGCTTTGTTGTAGTAGAGATATTTGGTATCGAGGATCCACGGCATGCCCAAGGTTTTACCGTTGAATACCACGGTGTTCATGGCTCCGGGGAAGATCTGTGCTTTTTCATCCGCCGCGATGCGGCTGCTGACGTCTTGCAGCAGGTCGAACTTGGTGAATTCCGCCGGCCAGATGGCGTCAAACAGTACCACATCGTAGCCATTACCGCCTGCGCCACGCGCCGCCACAATCTTGTCATGCAGCGCTTCGTAAGGCACAAACTCCAGATTCACCTGTACGTCCGGATGAGCTTTCTGGAACTCCTGTGTCATGGCGCGGATATCATTTTCGCTGTACGCCGCCTGAGTCATAAACAGCGCATTGAGCGTGGTCGCTGCTGCCGCGCTACCGGCACTGGCGAGTAAAACCGCGATGGCACAGCCTTTCAATGTGGTCGAGAACCGGGTTTTCATAACATTTTCCGCCTTGATGCAAGAAGAGGGTGTTTAATTAAATCAATTTGATTGATTTAATAACGCGCACAGGTTGTCAGATTGCTGCGGCTGACATCGGTAAGCTTAAGCAAGTGACGTGCCAGGGCATAAATCGTGTTGCCGCTGCACACTACTTTGCACAGATTTTTGCCGCTGTCAGGTAAACAGGTTGTAAAATGTGCCGCCGATCATAGATATTGATGCGCGGTCAGTCGCGGGTAAGAAGAGGGAAGCAGGATGAAAACATCGGGAACCAATCTGGAGCATGCACGCGCGCATAATCGACGCGTGATCATCGAAGCGATCCGCCTGCACGGCGAACTGACGCGGGCTGAGCTGGCCCGCCTGACGGCACTCACCCCGCAAACCGTGTCGAATATCGTCGCTGAATTAGAAGAGGCGGAACTGCTGTCCAGCCGCCAACCGCGAAAGCAGGGACGAGGGCAACCCGCTATTCCCGTCACGCTGAATCCTGCCAGCGCGTTCTCCATCGGTATTCATCTCGATCACCAAACGCTGTTGATTGTGCTGGTGGATCTCACCGGAGAAATTCACTTCCGTCGCCTTATGCTGGTGCAAAAGCCCCAACCCGATGCCACTTTAGCGCGCATTGCGGAAGTGTTGACGGAGATGAAAACGCAGATGGGTGCCCGCTGGCAGAAAGTGCTGGGGATTGGCGTGGTGATGCCGGGCCCGTTTGGCGTAGAGGGCATTTCTTCGGTTGGGCCGACCACGCTGCACGGCTGGGAACAGGTGGATATTGAAGCGCGGTTGGGCGAACTGAGCAATTTGCCGGTGACGCTGGAGAACGATGCCACCGTCGCGGCGATCGGAGAGCGCTTTCATGGTGTGGCGCGCCAACTGAATTCGTTTATCTATCTCTATATTGGTACTGGTTTGGGCGCGGGTATTCTGATGGATGGTCATGTTTACAGTGGTCATGCACATAACGCCGGTGAAATTGGTCACGTGGTGGTGGAACCGGGTGGACGCGAATGTTATTGCGGCAATCAGGGTTGTCTGGAGCGCTATGTCTCTTTACAGGCCGCCTATGAGTTTTGTGGTCTGGACCCGATGACCGCACTGCCGGAAGATTTACTGCAGGTCGATGCGGCGCTGTTCGATCGCTGGATCGATACCATGCTGACGCCACTGCGTCAGGCCATCAATATGCTGGAGTGCATTTTTGATGCGGAGAGCGTGATCATCGGCGGCATGATGCCAGCGGCACTGCTGGATAAGATCATTCAACGCTTGCCTCCGCTTTATCAGTCGGTGCGCGGGCGCTATTTGACCGGATCACGTTTGAAAACCGGCATGACCGGCAGTGATACCGCTGCTCTCGGCGCGGCGGCGCTGCCGATTTTTGACGAGTTTAACCCGCAGTTTCAGGTGTTGATGAAGTAGTTGAAGACGGGCGGCCAACAGCTGCCCCCTACGATGATCGTGCGTGGTTTATGATTGTCATAAATGGCGACCCTACGATGATTGTGTGCGGTATTGGCTGCCGCAGATGGTGCGCGATAGGGTGACGTTTTGCTGTTTTCGTAGGGTGCGCATTTATGCGCACTTGCCCAAAAATGCACGCAACTTACTCTGTTCGCGCCCGTTGTCATCGATGTTTGCAGGCGACAACCATGCTTTCAATGCGCGCTCAACCTGCGGCCATTCACTGTCTATCATCGAGAGCCAGTCGGTATCACGATTGCGCTGTTTGCGTGTCATGGCCTGACGAAAACGCCCTTCAAAAGTAAAGCCAAGACGCTCTGCTGCGTGACGAGAGGCAAGGTTGGTGGAATCACAGCGCCATGCCACGCGGCGATATCCCAGTTGAAACGCCTGCTGAAGCAGCAGAAAGATCGCCTCACTGCCCAGCACGTTGCGCTGCATCAGGGGGGACCAGGTGACATGCCCAATCTCAATCGCACCATTTTGTCCGTCAATATTGGCGAAACACACGGCACCCACCGCCTGCTGGCTGCGATGATCGATCACCACATAGCTGACCAATCCGCTGTCATGGCATTTGCCGCTAATCCACGCTTGCATCTCAGCCAGTGACGTCGGCTTAGTCGCACCCAACCACGTCCAGTCACGATCGTCTGGTGCCAGGGAAAAGGCGCTAAACAGGGCTGGGGCATGGGAGATATGAAGCGGTGCCAGAGTACAGAATCGCCCTTTCAGCGTCTCGGTGGGCGGAACGTCCACTGGCTGCCAGTCCGGCAGGGCAAATCCCACTGGCTGACCGTATTGATTCAGTTGCGTCATCGTCTCTCCTTGGCGTGGTTATTGAAGGGTAGGATCAGAGATAAGCATATGATGAATTAATCAGTTTATAACCAGAAAAATGTCGGGCGATTTAAAATCTTTTTTACGCATGACAGTAATGACATTTTGTACAACCCATAATTTCCCTAATTGGCGGTCATGAGTGATAGCGCAGGGGAAATGCAAGTGTGTTTTATTGCATTTTAATACAAAGCGTGTTCCTTCCACGTAATCTAAAATAGTAGTGAGATGGCATTCAATGAATGATTGAAAAACTTTATTCAGTTCATTCAAGGTAATAGGTGGATTATTTCGCGGGTCATTTAAGCGTTCAAATGCGGCATGGAAAGTAAAATGAATTCTGGCGCAGTCCTCAGCGAGGATGTCATTGATATCAGCTTGTAAATCGAGAAGTTGTTGTTCCGTGATGGTCATAATGCTGTGCAGCAACCTCGCTCAGTTTCCTGTTGAGCTCTTCATTTGATAATGCATGAACAGTGGCGATGTGGGTGCTAAAACTTAACGTTCCCATTCTGACATCGAACTCTTCATTATCAAATGAATCGACAAAGACAGCGTTACCGCTTTCAGCATCAAAAAACGAGGCGTAATTCTGTTCTATTTGCATGTCAAATTTAAACATACAGACTCCCAATCAAAAAAATGCTCTTCGATTATAGATGACGGAAATTGCACCTTCTATTGAAATTTAACGGCAAGCCAATAAAAAATCTGCAGTCATCTTATCACCCGCTCAAGAATGCGCAATAGTAAACGAGTCGATTTATAAAAATATTTTCATTTTAAATCAATGCATTACATCATCTTGTAATAGGGTTTGAAGGCTCTGACATGAAATGATACAAGTCGCTTTTTCTGACTTTCAGGAGGTTAGGCGTGACTCGTAACCGCTTCCTTGCATTGTAAGAGAAAGCGATGGCTAATTTTTAAAATCGTGTAACCTTTACAAGATGTTGCGCCGAAATTAGCGAACTTATATAACAGGTTTATGAGGTGATTACTTTATTAATCAATAGATTGCCGTACCAGTAGCGGCGCAATTTATTGCGCGTAAAGTAAAGGCAATACGGCTATAAAAATCGCGTGACAATGCGGCTTCAAATACGCGCGATAAATCGCGCCGGTACGATAATGGTGCGTGGATATCGTAGGGTGCGCATTGATGCGGATCGGGTAGAAAGGAGCAAGAATGCAGGCAAATTTGCGCGAAGCAGCAGTCAAAAACGTTGGAATGGGCAGTAACGTGACCATCTACCAGCCCAGCAATATCTATGGCTGTACTCTGCAAGATGACGTGTTTATCGGTCCGTTTGTTGAAATCCAGGCACATACGGTGATTGGCCGTGGTAGCAAGGTGCAATCACACACATTTGTCTGTGAGTATGTCACGGTCGGGGAAAACTGCTTTATCGGCCACGGTGTGATGTTTGCCAACGACATGTTTCGCGACGGCAAACCCAATGCTGACAGCGCCAGTTGGGGGTGCATCCGTATAGGAAATGACGTGTCGATTGGCAGTGGCGCGACCATCCTGGCCGTGACTATCTGCGACGGCGCGGTGATCGGGGCTGGCAGTGTGGTGACCAAAGATATTACCCAGAAAGGCGTTTACGCCGGAAACCCGGCGCGGCTGTTACGCCTGCTCTAACTCTCCATCACCCAATGGCCCGCGCTCACCTCACGATACCGTCGCGCTTCGGGCACAAATCCCAGCGGACGCACCGGGCTTTTCAGTTCACTGACGTCGAGATGGCGTTTGAGATGGCGGCGTGAGGGATCGGGCAAAGGCACCGATGACAGCAACTTGCGCGTGTAATCATGCTGTGGATTTTCAAAGATGGCGGCGCGCGGGCCGATTTCGACGATTTCACCCAGCAACATTACCGCCACGCGATGGCTAATGCGTTCAACCACCGCCATATCGTGCGAAATAAACAGATATGACAAACCCAGACTGCTTTGCAGGTCGAGCAACAGATTGATGATCTGCGCTTTGACCGTGACATCTAACGCAGAGACGGACTCATCAGCGATGATCATTTTAGGATCGAGCATCAAAGCCCGCGCGATACAGATACGCTGGCGCTGTCCGCCGGAAAATTCATGGGGGTAGCGTTTCATCATCGCAGTCGATAAACCCACGCGTTCCATCAACTCAGCGGCCTTTTGCTGTGCGGCCTGTTTGCTGCCGAGTTGGTGCTGGAGGAAGGGCTCAGTCAGCGCTTCCAGCACTGACATACGCGGATTAAGACTGGCAAACGGGTCCTGGAAAATCATCTGCATTGAACAGCGTAGTTGGCGCAGTTCCTGATGCGATAAATTCAACACGTCATAACCGTCGAAAGCGACTTCACCCGCATCGGCTTTCACCAGCCGGGTTAGGGAGCGTCCGGTGGTGGATTTGCCACAGCCAGACTCACCCACCAGAGACAGCGTTTCGCCGGGCATCAGGTCAAACGAGATGTTTTCCACCGCGTGTACCGCGCCGGTTTTGCGGCTGAACAGCCCTTCATGGATGCTGAAACGGGTACTGAGATTTTTGACCGACAGCAACGGTTGCGAGGTGTCGGGGCGTGCGGGCTGTGGCGCGCTGTTATCGCCTTTTAACACAAATTTCTGTGGACCCGCGATGCCACGCATTGCGCCGAGCTGCGGCACAGTGGCGATTAACGTACGCGTATAGTCCGCAGCGGGGGCGGAGAAAATATCCGCTGTGCTGCCGGTTTCCATCACATCGCCCTGGTACATCACCAGGGTGCGATCGGCCACTTCCGCCACCACACCCATATCATGAGTGATAAACAGCACGGCGGTGCCTTCTTCCTCTTGCAGTGTTTTAATCAGGTCAAGAATCTGCCCCTGAATGGTGACATCCAGCGCGGTAGTGGGTTCATCGGCAATCAGCAGTTTTGGCCTTAATGCCAGCGCCATAGCAATCATCACACGCTGGCGCATTCCGCCCGAAAAATGATGTGGATAATCGTCAAAGCGTTTGGCCGCATTGGGAATGCGCACCTTTTCCAGCAGGCGGATGGTCTCTTCACGCGCCGCGCGTTTACTGATATTGCGATGGTTAATCAGCGCTTCGGCAATTTGATTACCGATAGTGAAAGAGGGATTGAGGCTGGTCATCGGCTCCTGAAAAATCATCGCCACCGTGTTGCCGCGAATGTCCCGCATCGCTTTTTCACTCAGACTCAACAGGTCAACGCCGTTCAGCATTACTCTGCCGGTCACGCGTGCGTGGCGCATATTCAGCAGGCGCATGATCGCCATTGAGGTGACGCTTTTGCCTGAGCCTGATTCTCCGACAATCGCCAGCGTCTCACCGGCGTTGATGGTCAGCGAAACGTTCCTGACCACCTCGCGCCAGCGATCGTCGTGACGAAAGGCAACGGTGAGGTTTTCTACCTGCAATACGGGTTGCTGACTCATTTTGCCGCCACAAAGCGAGCCGAGCGGGTGCTGACTGGCAGGAAGTCGAAGTCGGTATCAAACGGGTAGGCGGGTTGCAGTTTACGTTTACGCTCCAGGCGTTCCACGTACTGATCGACCACACCTTCTGACAGTGCCAACAGATTAGGATTGGCCAGCGGGGCTAACTCGGGTGACAGATAACCCGATTTCACCACCACAATTTTTGCCTGAGCGGGATGCAAACCCAGCAGTTCAAAATCAGCAATATTGTGGTATGGACGACGACGATCGGCCACCACTACCGTGATATCGCCGGTTTTCAGCAGCGCCTGTTTCGCCAGTGATCGGGGATCGTCACTCACCAATAATACTTCAAATTCCGCACTGACTTTACCGCCAGCGGGATCGAGAGTCGCGCCCACCGTCAGGTGCAGTTTTGCCCCGACACCGGCAGCAAAAGCCGCTTCGGTAGCCGGTTTATCAGTGATGCCTGCGACGATCACGCCTTGTGCATCCTGGCGAATCAACTCCGCCAGCATATTAGCGCGGTCGCCCACGCCGCCCCCGGTGGGGTTATCGCCTGAATCAGCGAGGATCACGGGCGCAGTTTCACTGGCTATCGCCATGGCGACGCACGCTTCAGTGCTGCCTGTCACACAACCGAAGCAGAATTCATCACGCGCTTGCCAGTAAGCCAGTGCCAGCTTTGCTGCCTGCTCCGAGAGCACATCGGCGTCGGTGCCGGTCATGATCGCGGCAGCCGTGGCGCGAGGCTCATCGGCCCAGACATATCCCACCATCAGTGACGCATCCCAGATGTGTTCCAGGTCGTTGATGTCCGGCAAGCGCGCATACAGACTTTTTGCCGGCTCGTCTTCGGTACTGGTACGTTCACCCGGCAGCACCACCGGAATGGGTGCCCATACCACGCCCGGTTTGACGCCGGTTTGCAGGCTTTTCACCAGCATCGATACCGAACGACGCATAGTCTCTTCCACATCAATGTGCGGAGCAGTGCGATAGGTGGAGAACATGTCAATGGCATCGATGATGCGCTGCGTGACGTTACCGTGCAGGTCATAGCTCACGGTGATGGGGCAATCCGGCCCTACCAGCTCACGCGTGGCGCTGATCCAGTCACCTTCGGCATCTTCCATGCCTTCAACATACACCGCACCGTGCATAGCGAGATACACACCGTCAACCGGCAGATGGGCTTGCAGGCGGGTTAAGAAATCTTGTTTGAAATCATCGTAGGTGATGCGGGCAACGGGACCACCGGCGATGGCGCGCGCATGAAAGGTCGGCAGAAACTCCGCTTCGTAATCCTGCAAAAAGGCAAAGTACGGATTGGTCAGCAGATCCTGACCGCGCACGATACGGAAGTCGTCGGCATAGTTCAGCACCGGGTTATAGGTACTGCACTCCGTGTGAATGCCACCAAAAGCAATGCGCATACAGCCTCCGCTAGTCAGGTAATTGAATGATAAATCGATATGCCGCCACGCTGGCCGCTGCGCGCGCCCAGCTCTCGGTATGAATTTCGATGGTAGAAATCGGTGTCTTGCCCATCATGGATGGCAACACGTGGCTGTCTATTGATTGCATCACCACGGTCTTCAACAGGCCGTCGAAAGCCTGAGGTTGATGGGCGATGACAATCAGCTCAGGATCGTTCATCTGGATGATATTGGCGATGGCGAGGCCCAGCGCGTGTCCTGCCTGGTGCAAAATGCTGATCGCCGCGCTGTTGCCTTTCACCGCCTGGGTTTCCAGCGCCGCAAGGGTGTGCGCGTCCAGCGACTTATCCCGCACGCTTTCGCGAATAGCGGTGAGCGAGGCGAGGGTGTCGAGGCAACCGCGTTTACCGCAGCGGCAAGGGCGTCCACCAGGTTCAATGGTGCAATGGGCAATTTCACCCGCGCCGCCGTGTGCGCCGCGATGCAACTGGCCCTGGAAAAAGTGGGCCGATCCAATGCCATCACCGTGCGAAATCAGGGTGAAGTTACGGGCTTTTTTCGCCACGCCAAAAATATTCTCACTGACCGCCAGTGCCTTGGCATCGTTCTCCAGCGATACCTCGAGACCCGTTTGCTGTTTTAGCATCTCAGCCAGCGGCACGTCCTTCCAGCCAAGCAGGGCGGACTGCACGCAAACAGCCTGATTTTCATCCACAAAGCCAGACAGCGTTACACCCAAGCCAATCAGTTGGTCGGCTGAAATCCCTTGCTGTTTTATTAAGTCTGGAATAGCCGCAGCCAGGGCGGCACTCAGCTGTTGCGGGTCAGGATTGAGTGTCATTTGGGTGCTGGCCAACACCAAGCCGTGCATGTCGATCAGCACCAACACAACCTGTTCACCCAGCAACGAGGCACCGAGGAAATAGGCGCTGTCAGCACGCATTTTAAGTAATACCGACGGACGCCCCTGACCGTTTGATTCTGGGATGCTCTCTTCCAGTAATCCGGCATTCAGCATCTCTTTAACCAGCGTGCTAATGGCGGCTTTGCTCAACTTCATGTTTTCCGCAATAGCGGTGCGGCTTAAGCCGTGTGAGGCAATAAGCAGGCGCAGAATTTGTTGCTGGTGGGCATTGAGCATTCAGGTTCTCACTGCAATAGCGATATGCCCTGACAATAATAAGGCTGAAAAACAAATTCAACGTTATTTAGTTAATTTTCTGAACACAGATCTAAATATAAGTAAAATATATGAACCAGCATCTTGGCTTTTGTTTAGAGAATGTGCCTTATATAGCGAGGTTATTTCACCGAACGTTTCAATGATTCATTGAGGGCCTTCATGGAAAGCACACTTAAGCATTTCAAGGTACTGACGCTGGCCGGTTGTATTGTGGCGTCGATGATGAGTTCCGCCGCACTGGCGAGTCAGTTGGTTATCATGCAGAACGAGCCTCCGCGCAGCATGGACCCCGGCAACCAAACGGCGACGTTCACCGGTACGGTACTGGACCCGATGTACGAAGGCCTGACGCGTCTGGGTGATGACGGAAAAATTATTCCCGCACTGGCACTGTCGTGGAGCGCGGACAGCAGCGGATTGCACTGGACCTTTAAGCTGCGTCCTAACGTGAAATTCCATGATGGCACGCCGTTTAATGCCGATGCAGTGGTGGAAAACTTCCAGCGCCATTTAGACACCAAACGCGGACTGGCGGGCAGCGGAAAAATCCGCACCTTTATTCAGGACGTGAAGAAAACCGATGATTTAACCGTAGAATTCCAGCTGAAAAAAATTAATCCGGCGTTTTTAACCGTGCTCGCTTCTGGCCCTGGTTTAATGGTTAGCCCAACCGCGGATAAAGCGGGCAGCATCAACAATAAAGCTGATGGCACCGGACCTTATAAGTTGGTGCAATATAAATCCGGCGAATACGTGCTGGAGCAGAAGAACAGCGATTATTGGGGCAAATCCAGCGGACCTGATGAAATTAAATGGACGTGGAGCAGTGAGCCTTCCGTCATGAACATGGCGCTGCAGTCAGGTCAGGTGGATATTATTAACCCGGTGCCACCGCAATTTGCCGGGATGTTGAAAAACAATCCCAACGTGAATTTGAAACAGTCACCGGGAGCAGCGGTGTTCTGGGTGGATCTCAATACGCAGAGCAAAGCACTGAGTGATGTGCGCGTGCGCCAGGCCCTTAACCTGGCAACCGACCAGACGGCGTTGGTGAAGGCGATTATGTTTGGTTATGCGCAACCGGCCAACTCCGCACTGGCACCCGTGGATGCCAACTACGACAAGAGTTTGCATGATTACCCGTATGATGTGCAGAAAGCTAAAGATCTGCTGAAAGCGGCAGGCTATGCCGATGGCTTTAGCATGTCGATTGCGGTGCAGGCACCGGATGCGCGTACCGCACAGGTGTTGCAGGGGATGTGGAGTAAAATCGGTGTAAAACTCAACGTGCGCCAGATGGAAAGCGGCGTCTGGACCAAAGCCGCCTTTGCGGACGCCAAAGAGAAAGCCCAGCAGGGTACCGATGCGGTGCTGGCTTCATGGTCATCGGGTCTGTATGGCTCTGACTTGCAACTGCGCCCGCTCTATCACACCGCCAGCTTCGCGCCAGGTGGGGCGAATCTGGGCTTCTTCAGCGACAAGAAAACCGATGATTTAATCGATACCGCTGCCTCTACCCTTGACGATGCGAAACGCAAAGATCTCTATTTCCAGGCACAGAAACAGATCAGCGCATTAGCGCCGCAGGTGTTGCTGTTCTATCAGGACGATCTCTACGCCTCGCGTAAAAATATCAGCGGCGTCACTATGCAGCCCGGCGGACAGATTGTGGTTCGCGATGCGGTGAAGAACTGATCGATGAAAGCGTACGTTGCGAAGAAGGTGCTCTCGCTGCCGCTGATTATTTTCGGCGTCTCGATCATCGTGTTCATCGCCATCCGCGCGTTGCCGGGCGATCCGGCACGCCTGATGGCGGGGCCGGAAGCGCCACAGGAAGCGGTAGACAATATGCGCATCCGGTTGGGGCTGGACCAGCCACTGCCGCTGCAATACGTCAAGTTCGCCACCGACGCTTTGCATGGCAATCTGGGTGAATCCTTACAGTCTCAGCGTCCGGTGATCACCGAAATCAGCGAACGACTGCCTTACACCCTATCGCTGGCGGCGCTGGCGTATTTGCTGGCGATTGCCATTGGTGTGCCCGCAGGGATGACCGGTGCTATCTATCGTCAACGCATTCCCGATCAAATCGTCATGGTGCTCACCATCGCCGGGGCCTCCATCGCCAACTTCTGGCTGGCGCTGTTAGCGATGAACTATTTTGCGGTGGAGTTGGGTTGGCTGCCGCTGTTAGGGGCGGACTCATGGAAAAACTACGTGATGCCCACCGTCACGCTGGCGATTTTGCCGATGGCGATGATTGCCCGCATGACGCGTTCCAGCATGCTGGATGTGCTAAGCCAGGACTACATCCGCACCGCCAAGGCCAAAGGGTTACCTTCCGCCAGCATTCACTGGAAACACGCGCTGCGTAATGCGCTGATTCCGATCGTCACCATAGTGGCGCTCAACTTCGGCAGCCTGATTGGCGGCGCGGTGGTGACGGAATCGGTGTTTAACTGGCCCGGTATTGGCCGTCTGCTGGTGGACTCGGTGAAATACCGTGACTATCCGGTGATTCAAGGCGTCACGCTGGTGGCGGTGACGGGTGTGGTGCTGATGAATTTGCTGGGTGAAATTCTGATTGGTCTGCTCAATCCAAAAATAAGGTTCGATTGATGAACAGCCTCGATACTTCGGTGCTGCCGGCGCGCTCGCGACACCGTCAAATGCTGCGCTTTCTGTTGCGTAACCCATCGATCGCCATCGGCGGCGGGCTGGTATTGTTGGTGGTGTTGGCGGCCGGGTTGGCACCGTTACTGACGCATTGGGATCCGGTGGAGCAGGATTTACTGAACACCTTGCAGGCCCCCTCCGCTGCACACTGGTTTGGTACAGATGATTACGGTCGGGACATCTTTTCCCGCGTGATTTACGGCGCGCGCATTACGTTATTTGAGGTCTGCCTGAGCGTGGCGATCTCGATGGTGATCGGCATTCCACTCGGTATCATCTCCGGGTTGGCGGGCCGTAAAATCGATGCGCTGGTGATGTGGGTGATGGATATTATTTTCGCTTTTCCCGGCATCGTGCTGGCGATTCTGATCGTGAGTGTGCTCGGCGAAGGGCTGGCCAATATGTTGATCGCGATTTCGTTGTTCTCGATTCCGGTGTATGCCCGTCTCAGTCGTAACCTGACGCTCGGCCTGAAAAATATGGAGTACATTGAGGCGGCGCACATGCTGGGCGTGCGCTATCCGCGCATCATCACCCATTACATCTTACGTAACTCTATTGGCCCATTGATTGTGCAATCGACGCTGACGGCGGGTGCGGTGGTGCTGTCGGCGGCCAGTTTGTCTTTTCTCGGTTTAGGGGTGCAACCGCCGATGCCAGAGTGGGGCACCATGATGAGCGATGGGCGTAACTTTCTTGGCCTGAATATTTACGTGTCGCTGTTCCCCGGACTGGCGATATTGATTACGGTGCTGGGCTTTAATGTGCTGGGCGACGGCCTGCGCGATGTCATGGATAAACGTTTATGAGTACAACACCGGCAGTGATCTGCCTCGATCTCGGTGGTTCGTTCGTCAAGCTGGGCGTGATGGATGCGCAGCAGCAGTTAACGATCCTCGATCAGCAAAAAATTCCCGCGCACAGTTGGTCAGATTTTACCGCACTGATTGTTCGCATGATTGCGGAACATCACGCGCATTTCTGCATCAATTCTCCGCTGGCGATCTCCACCGCGGGCATTGTGGCACCGGACACAGGTGAGATGTTTGCCAGCAATATTCCGGCTTTTCATCAGCGTAATCTCAGCCAGTTGCTGGGTGACTCGTTACAACGTAACGTGATTGTGCACAATGATGCTGACTGCTTCACTTATGCCGAAGCGCTGGCTGGCGTGGGCAAAGGGCACAAAGTGGTGTTTGGTGCCATTCTTGGTTCCGGGGTGGGCGGTGGATTGGTGGCCGATGGGCGCATTATTACCGGACAGAATGGCCTGACCGGTGAGTGGGGCCATGGCCCCATTACTCAGACGGAGATTGAGATCGCGGGTGAAACCGTCCGTTTGCCACGCCAGACATGTCCGTGCGGGCAAAAGGGTTGTCTCGACAGTTATGGTGGTGCGCGTGGACTGGAGAATTTGCATCGTACATTGCATCAGGTGAACGCCAGCAGCGTCGATATCATCACGGGGTGGCAGCAGCAGGAAGCCCAGTCAGCGCTTACGATTCAGGTGTGGTTGCAACTGGTGAGCCAGCCGCTGGCGTACACCATTAATATCACTGGCGCATCGCTGGTGGCGGTCGGCGGCGGGTTGGCCTCGGTGACGCCGTTGATCAATGCGCTGAATGACCAAGTGCAACGTTATGTGCTGCGTAGTACGCAGCACCCGTTAGTGGTGCCAGGTGCGTTTGCTCACCATGGGGGGATGATGGGGGCAGCGTTGTTGGCCCAACAACGATAAACGCCTGGTGCGCATCAATGCGCACCCTACGATAAACGGTATCCTTTCAGGTCGGGTCGCCATTTATGGCGACCGCAAAGAATTAATTAGCCGCCACATAATTGTCTGTCATTCAATTCACCCCTAAATCAGTTATCATATGCCGCTAAATCCTTTCAGTCAGACGATGGCGTGGCCACGATCTGCACTGAATTCTTCACCTGCGTTTCTGGAAAAACATGTCATCTGTTCAACCCCCACTTAATCAGCTGCCGGACGAGGCATCGCTGCCGCGCGCCAGCGTGCTGAAAGCGCTGTTTGCGCTCGGCACCGGTGGCTTTGCCATCGGTACCGGCGAGTTTGTCATAATGGGCTTGCTGCCTGATGCAGCTAAAGGGCTCAACGTTTCGATTCCTTCAGCGGGCCATCTGATCAGTATTTACGCGCTGGGTGTGGTGATTGGTGCGCCGCTGTTAGCCATACTCGGCGCGCGTGCTTCACGCCGTAACTTCCTGATGACATTGATGGGCCTGTTTGCGGCAGGTAATTTGCTGAGTTCCATCGCGCCGGGTTACTACTCAATGTTGCTGGCGCGTTTTCTCGCCGGTTACCCGCATGGCACCTTTTTCGGTGTTGCCGCATTGGTAGCCGCCGGATTAGTTGAGCGCAAAAAGCGCGCGCAGGCGGTGTCGATGGTGCTGTTTGGGTTGACCATCGCCAACCTGCTCGGCGTGCCTGCGGTGACCGCGATTGGTCAGATATTTGGCTGGCGTGAAGCCTTTGCGATTGTCGGGGTACTGGCGCTGTTGACGTTGGTACTGGTCGGCATGTGGGTGCCAAATGTCGCCGGTGACAAACTGGCCAGCCCGCTGCGAGAGCTTTCCGCACTGACGCGTAAGCAGGTGCTGTTGACGCTGGCGATTGGTGCCATCGGCAGTGGTGGTCTGTTCTCAGTATTCAGCTACGTCAAGCCAACGCTAACCGAACTGGCGCAAATGCCGGTTAGTTGGATCCCGGCGGTACTGGCGCTGTTTGGTTTCGGTATGATCATCAGCAACGTGGTGGGCGGAAAACTGGCCGATCGCGGTCTGGAGAAAACCATTCGTCTGGTGCTGATCTGGTCGGTACTGGTGCTGAGTGCTTTCGTGTTCACCGCGCACTACGCGTTTGCAGGTTCGCTTAACGTGATGCTGGTTGGCACCATGGTCGCGCTGGCAAGCGTGCTGCAAATCCGTTTGATGGATGTGGCGGGCGATGCGCAAACCATGGCGGCAGCGCTCAACCATTCGGCGTTTAATCTGGCGAACGCCTTGGGCGCGTGGCTCGGTGGCGTGACCATCTCTGCCGGTCTCGGTTGGCAATCCACCGGCTGGGTCGGTGCGATCCTCGCGGTATTTGGCTTGTTGATCCACGGCATTGCGGTTCGCGATGCGCGCAGAAAGTCGATCACTTTTGCGCACGAAAGCAATGCGTAATAGTTAAAGATCACACGTTATCGTAGCGGCGCGATTTATCGCGCGGATTGGAAGCCGCGTTGCGGCATGTCAACGCGCAATAAATTGCGCCGCTACGGAATGACACACATCTTTAACTATCCGCCAGTTTCTCCTGCAAAAACGCCATAAACACCCGGTTCACTTCGCTGCGTTGTCGATGCTGCGGATAGAGCGCATTCAGGTTTAGCGACGCGGGTTGCCACGCATCGAGCACTGTCATCAATTCACCACGGGCGATGGCCGGCGCGACAATAAACTCAGGCAATAGAATCAATCCCAGCCCCGCCACAGCGGCATCGCGCAGCATCTCTCCGTTATTACTGACCATCGGCCCCTGTACCGCCATCACTTTACGCTGGTCGCCGTTAAACAACTCCCAACCGGTCTGGCTTTCGCGCCCATAGCGCAGGCAGGCGTGCTGCAACAGATCCTCGGGTTCACGCGGTGCGCCCGCGCCCTGAATATAGGACGGGCTGCCACAAATCACGCGGCGGAACACCCCTAAACGTTTAGCGATCAGGCTGGAATCGGGCAGGGTGCCAATACGAATCGCCATGTCGAAACCTTCACCCACCATATCGACATAACGATCGGCCAGTTCCACCTGGAACTGCAATCCTGGATGTTGGCTGAGAAACTCGGCGATATAGGGTGACAGATGGCTGATGCCAAAAGACATCGGCACGCTAAGACGAAAGCTGCCCTGTAATACCTGCTGCCGCCCGGACACGGCCTGCTCGGCTTCCTGTACATCATCCAGAATACGCTGCGCGTGCTGGGCAAAGATCTGGCCGTTATCCGTTACGGATAATTTGCGCGTATTGCGATTCAGCAAGCGGGCACCGAGTGACTCCTCTAATGCCGCAATGCGGCGGCTGACATATTGCTTCGACAGCATTAACTGCTCGGCGGCAGCGGTAAAGTTACCGGCCTGAATCACGGCAACATAAATACGGAGATCTTCTATCTGCATATTGTCCACTAAAATGTGACAGTCATTGTCGTTACAGCGCATTGTTGAGCGAATCAGTTTACGTATACTTATCCTCATTCGGAAGGGCAACCGCCAATCCACAGCACATTTGAGGAGCACACCATGATTGAACAACGTCTGTCAGAGCAACGCGGAGTGGGTGACCACGGTTGGCTGAACTCGCATCATACTTTTTCTTTCGCTAACTATTGGGATCCAAAACAGAGCGGTTTTTCTGATCTGCTGGTGATCAACGATGACCGCGTCGCGCCGGGTCGCGGTTTTGGTGCACATCCACACAACAACATGGAGATCATTTCCTATGTGCTGGAAGGCGCTCTGGAACATAAAGATTCCATGGGTACTGGTTCGGTTATCGTCCCTGGCGATGTGCAGTTGATGAGTGCCGGCAGCGGCGTGACGCACAGCGAGTTCAACCACTCAAAAAGTGATAACGTGCACTTCCTGCAGATTTGGATTGTGCCCGCCGAGCGCAATAGCCAGCCCGGCTATCAGCAGGTTTCAGTGGCTGAGAGTGACAAACGTGGCCAGCTGCGGTTGATCATCTCGCCAGAAGGGCAGAATGGTAGCTTGAGCGTGCGCCAGGATATCCGCATCTACGCGGGATTGTTTGATGGTGCAGAGCAGCAAACCTTCGAGTTAAGTGCCGACCGTTACGCCTATATTCATGTGGCACGCGGCAGCATTGAAGTGAACGGCGTGAAGTTCAAAGAAGGTGACGGTGCGCGCGTGCGTAATGAAACTGCGCTGCAGTTCAGCAATGGCGATAATGCCGAAGTACTGCTGTTCGACCTGCGTCCACTGGAAGTGAATCATCCACAGCGCTAAGGGCTAAATCGTAGCGGCGCAATTCATTGCGCGCCTTTTTAAATCGCACGATAAATCGTGCCGCTACGAGCTGTGCGGGTTACGACAACAACGACTGCGGTGCCACCGGCTTTCCGCTCTTCAGCGATGCCAGCGCCGCATCCGCCAATAACAACGCCTGCAAGCCATCATTGCCGCTTGGGTAGTGGCCTTCACCTTTAGCTAAGGCTTCGATAAAGGTCGCTAACTCATTGCGATAAGCATCGGCGTAACGCTGCAGGAAGAAGTGCTGCGGTTTTTGTGCCACCACGCCATTAGCGACCGATTTCACCAACTGCGATTCTAGCTGGTTGGTGACCTGCAACATTCCTTCACTGCCGTGTACCTCAATACGCTGATCGTAGCCGTAGCTGGCGCGACGACTGTTGGTGATCACCGCCATCTTGCCGCTGGCGCAGGTGAGCGTGACCACAGCGGTGTCCACATCACCCAACGCCTTGATATCCGGGTCTGTCAGTGCTGCGGCACTGGCGTATACCGATACCGGCTCTTCATTCAGCAACCAGCGCGCCATATCAAAGTCATGAATCGTCATGTCGCGGAACAAACCGCCTGAGACTTTGACATAGTCGGCAGGTGGTGCACCCGGATCGCGTGAACTGATGGTGACCAACTCCGTCTCACCGATTTCACCGTCACGCAGGCAGGCCTGCAAATGCGCCATGCTCGGATCGAAACGACGGTTAAAACCAATCATCAACGGCACACCCGCATCACGCACTGTGGCTAAGCACTTCTCGACGCGCGCCAGGCTTAAGTCCACCGGCTTCTCACAAAAGATGGCTTTTTTGGCGCGCGCGGCGGCTTCAATCAAATCAGCGTGGGTGTTAGTGGCGCTGCAAATCGCCACCAGATCAATAGAACTGTCTGCCAGAATAGTGTCCAGATCCGCCACGGTGGCACCGTATTTTTCAGCCAGCGCGTTGGCAGCAGGCGCGTAGACATCCATCACGTAAGCAAGACGACATTGCGGATGCGCAGCAATATTCCCGGCGTGAATCTGACCAATACGACCAGCACCTAACAGAGCAACTTTGAGCATTTTATATTTCCTTTGAGGGCAACAGGTGATGGCGCTATTAATCGATTTTGCCTGCTGTTAAGTCAAAACAAAGCCGAAAAAGGAGAGTGAAAAGATGAGGTCGATCACATGGATATTTGATGTTTAACACCTCAGAAACTAAGTATTGATTGAAATTCATAGTGTTATATCAATTTGATTTGTATCAACTTATCGGGATATTGTTTGCCTATCGAGGTGGAAGACATCAGGAATCGTCATGACGCAACACAACTGGAAATCGCCTTCCATTAAGCACATTGCGCAGGAAGCGGACGTCAGCCCGGCTACGGTGGACCGGGTACTCAATGGACGTGAAGGCGTACGCGAGGTAACGCGTAAAAAAGTCGAAAGCGCTATGGCGCGGTTGGGCATGCTTGCCGGAGAGGAGAGCCGCAATGCAGGCGTACAGCGCGTGGCTATTCTGTGTGAGTCTGGCACCAGCTTCCTCGGGCATCTGGAGCGTCAGGCGCGCGCGGTGATGGCGGAACGACCGCAGTTGCGCATCAGCATTGATACTTTACCGAGTGCCCAGTTCAATGCTGAACGTTTCAGTCAGCTGATTGAACGCCGCGCCGCTGAGGTGAGCGGTATCATTCTGGTTTGTCGCGATGATGTGAAGATCAATCGTGCGGTCAAAGCCGCCATCGCTGACGGCGTGCAGGTGATTTGTCTCACCAGCGATCTGCCCAACTCTCGCCGTACTGCATACGTCGGCATCGATCAAATCGCCTCGGGTGCGACGGCGGGCTGGTTTATGGGCCGCATGTTGCCGCCACAGCAGCCAGGTAACATTCTGCTGATCTGCAGCTCGACCTATCGCACGCAAGAGGAGCGTGAAATTGGCTTCCGCCGCGTGTTACGCGAAGCCTTCCCGTGGCTAACGATTCGCGATCGCGTCAACATCAATGACGAAGCGGAGACCGCCTGGCACAGCGTAAAAAAATGGCTCGACGAGGGGAAACCGATGGCGGGCATTTACAATACCGCCGGGGGAAATGAAGGGGTGGCAAAAGCGCTGGAAGCTTACGGCGTGCAGGATCAGGTGATCTTTATCGGTCACGAACTTAGCGAGTCCAGCCGTGTGCTGCTGGAACGTGGCGTAATGGATATGGTGTTGGGTCATGATATGCGACGCGAGATCGAGCAGTGTCTGGCGATATTCAACCAGCCAATCAGTGAACGGTCAGTCAATGACATCAAAACCCCGCTGTTGATTTATCACCGCTATTCTTATTTTGCCTGAGTGTGATGAGCGGTGAACCATGCTGGCTACTTTAGTGCTGTTTGGTCGTCATAAATGGCGAGCCTGCGACGAACTTGCTCGTTGTATGTGCGGTGCAACGATATTGCGCACTGCAACTATCTCAGACCCAACAATTTTTGACCTAAATTATCATTTAGAGCTATTCCCACACTGAATAATGGGATTTCGTTCAAATCCTGATAACAGTTTTGCAACTTAGTCGTTAGGATAGCGCCGTTCGGCTTACTCCTCTTTTCTTAGCATCAGGTAACCCCATGAAACGACATTTTGCACCCGAAACCGTTTCTGTCAGTAAGAATGGAACCGGTTCCACTCGCAGGGAATTCCTGCTGGCCACGCTTGGCTTAACCGTGACGGGCGCAGTCGCCGCCCTGCCAGGACGGGCACTGGCCGCTGGCGTGATTCACGCCAGTGACGCGGTGAAACAGTTTGTTCGCGTCTCGCAAGCCATCACTGAACACCAGCATCTGGATGTGGCGCTGGCAGCACGTTTTTACGAGGTGATGGCAACGCGTGACACGCAGTTTGTCCCGCGACTGGCGCAACTCACGACCTTGATAACCCCGCAAATCAGCGCGCAGGATTTTCTGGCCAAGGCCAGCAGCGCGGGGCTGCACGATTTCCTCTATCAAATCGTCACCGCCTGGTACACCGGCACGGTAGGGGATGACTATCACGGCACCCTGGTGGCTTACAAACAGGCGCTGATGTATCAGACGGTCAGCGATGGTCTGGTGGTGCCGACCTACTGCGGCAACGGCCCGATCTGGTGGACCGCACCGGTACCGGATGAGCACAACGGTCATCTCGAACAGCTGTAATTTCCTCAAAAATAAAACGAAGAAAAATCATGAAAAAACCAACGTTTACTGCGCAGGGTGATGCCTCCGCAGATATTGTGATTGTGGGCTCAGGGGTGGTCGGTGGTTTGATGGCGAACGAACTCGTCAGCCAGGGCTACTCGGTGCTGGTACTGGAAGCAGGTTTACGTATCGATCGTGCGCAAGCGGTCGAAAACTGGCGCAACATGCCGTTCGCCAATCGCGCCGGGTCAGATTTTCAGGGATTGTACCCGCAATCCAAATTTGCCCCTGCGCCGCTGTATTTCCCGCCAAACAACTATGTCAACGTCACGGGACCAAATGCCTCCAGTTTCCAGCAGGGTTACCTCCGTACCGTGGGCGGCACCACCTGGCACTGGGCGGCATCGTGCTGGCGTCATCATCCCAGCGATTTCGTGATGCAGTCCAAATACGGTGTCGGGCGTGACTGGCCGATAAGCTATGACGAACTGGAGCCCTGGTATTGCCGGGCAGAAAACGAAATTGGCGTGGCGGGTCCGAATGACGTCAGCATGCAGTCGCCGACTGAACGTAGCCAGCCGTATCCGATGGATATGGTGCCGTTCGCGCACGGCGATAACTACTTCGCCAGCGTAGTGAATCCGCATGGCTATAACCTGGTGCCGATTCCTCAAGGGCGCAGCACGCGTCCGTGGGAAGGGCGTCCTACCTGCTGCGGCAACAATAACTGTCAGCCGATTTGCCCGATTGGCGCCATGTATAACGGCATTCACCACATCGAACGTGCTGAGCGTAACGGTGCAGTGGTGCTGGCCGAGGCGGTCGTCTACAAAATCGATACTGATGGCAATAACCGCATCACCGCCGTGCACTGGAAGGATGCTTCTGGCGCATCGCATAAGGCCAGCGGCAAAGCCTTCGCCCTGGCGTGTAACGGAATTGAAACCCCGCGTTTGCTGCTGCTGGCTGCTAACGGCGGCAATCCGAACGGCATTGCCAACGGTTCCGATATGGTGGGCCGCAACATGATGGATCACTCCGGTTTCCACTGTTCATTCCTCACCGAAGAGCCGGTGTGGCTGGGGCGTGGCCCGGCGCAGAGCAGCTGTATGGTGGGTTATCGCGATGGGGAGTTCCGTCGTGATTATTCCGCTAACAAAATGATTCTGAATAATATTTCTCGAGTGGTAGCCGCCACCCAGCAGGCGCTGAAGAAAGGGCTGGTGGGCAAAGCGCTGGATGAAGAGATTCGCTATCGCTCAGTACACAGCGTGGACATTTCCATCAGCCTGGAGCCACTGCCCGATCCAGAGAACCGTCTAACCCTGAGCAAAACGCGCAAAGATCCACATGGACTGGCCTGCCCGGATATCTACTACGACGTGGGGGATTACGTGCGTAAAGGCGCGGAAGTGTCGCACGAGCAGTTGGAGAAGATCGGCAAGTTGTTCAACGGCAAAGAGTTTGCCATCAGCAAAGGATTGAACGCCAACAACCATATTATGGGCGGCGTGATCATGGGCTCCAGCGGTAAGGATGCGGTGGTAGATGGCAACTGCCGTGCGTTTGACCATGAAAACCTGTGGTTGCCGGGTGGCGGCGCGATTCCATCTGCCAGCGTGGTGAACAGCACGTTGACCATGGCAGCACTCGGCCTGAAAGCCGCACATGACATCAGCCTGCGCATGAAGGAGTTCGCATGAGAGCACTTCTGTTAGCCACGTTGATCGCCTGTGGCGCCCAGGCGGAACCGCTTGATGTGAGTTTGCTACATCAGGGCGAGCAGGTGGCCACTGCCGCGGACTGCCAGGCGTGCCACACCGCGCCGGGCAGCAAAACCGCTTACAGCGGTGGGTACGGTATCGCTTCGCCGATGGGCACGATTTACGCCACCAACATCACCCCGGACAGCAGCGGAATCGGTCACTACACTGAGGCGCAATTCTCGGATGCGGTACGTCACGGCGTGCGTGCGGATGGGGCACAACTCTACCCAGCAATGCCGTACACTTCGTACAGCATGATGACCGATAGCGACCTGCATGCGCTCTATTACTACATGATGCATGGCGTGAAAGCGCAGGCGCAACACAATCCAGAAACTGATTTGCCATTCCCGTTCAACCTGCGCTTTAGCATGCGCTTCTGGAACATGATGTTTGCCAACGACAAGATGTGGCAGAACGACGGCAGTAAAAGTGCCGAGTGGAATCGCGGTAACTATCTGGTGAACGGCCTGGCACACTGCAACACCTGCCACACGCCACGCGGTTTTATGATGCAGGAGCAGCAACATCAGCCGCTGGCGGGCGGGCCGCTGGGAAGCTGGTATGCGCCCAACATCACCTCGGATGCTATCAGCGGGATTGGTGGCTGGAGCGATGACGAACTGGTGCAGTATCTGAAAACCGGGCGCGCGCCAGGCAAAAATCAGGCGGCGGGCGGAATGGCGGAAGCGGTTGAGCACAGCCTGCAATACCTACCGGACAGCGATCTGCGCGCGATTGCCACTTACCTGAAAGGCACAACGCCGATTCGTGATGCTGGGGATACGCTCCCGGCGTTCAACTACGGTGCGCCTTATGATGTGGAAAATAGCGTGCGCGGACGCAATCCAAATAACGCGAATCATTCGCTGGATAACGGTGCCGCGCTGTTTAGCGGTAACTGTGCCAGCTGTCATCAACCGGATGGAGCGGGCAGCAGCAATCAAGCCTATCCTTCGCTGTTCCACAACACCGCAACCGGACTGCGCAATCCTAATAACTTGATTGCCGCCATCCTGTTTGGCGTACAGCGCGACACCGCTGACCATCAGGTGTTGATGCCCGGCTTCAGCTCACCGTCATACGTTGACAAGCTGAACGATCAGCAAGTCGCGGACATCAGTAACTTCGTACTGGCGCATTACGGTAATGCCGCTGTGACGGTGACCGCTGGCGACGTGGCGTGGGTGCGGAAAGGGGGGCATCCGCCGCTGCTGGCGCGTCTGCAACCGCTGATGCTGCCGGGAATGATTGGCGCGATCATCATATTGCTGGCGGGAATTGCCGTCTGGCGTGTGATGCGCCGCAAGCGTGGGGCTCCCTAAAAGTCTCTGCGCTGTGGATAGCCTGAGGGTGCAGCAGAGGTGTCAGAGCATTAGACACAGTGGCCTTTTTGACAACCCGCACTGAAGCTAATGAGCTGGCTGGGGCCGCACCGGGGCAGGCATCCGCAGCGCTGAACGGAGAGAGTATGCCAGGAGAGCCCGCAGGACGCGGGCGAAAGGTGGCGCTGGAACATGGATGTTCCATCGTGTAGTGGTTTAATAGATTAGGACACACTCAGAGGTTATAACGTTATTAACCAGAGAGGTGATTCTATGAGCGGAAGAATATTTACTCCTGAGTTTA
>NZ_JBNBPL010000013.1:0-136436 GCF_059412425.1 Pantoea sp. CFCC18177 | reverse complement strand
TCTGACTTCAGTACAGTATCGGTGGAGCGGTAGTTCAGTTGGTTAGAATACCTGCCTGTCACGCAGGGGGTCGCGGGTTCGAGCCCCGTCCGTTCCGCCACCCTATTTAGGGGCGTAGTTCAATTGGTAGAGCACCGGTCTCCAAAACCGGGTGTTGGGGGTTCGAGTCCCTCCGCCCCTGCCAGAAAACAATCCTTTGCTTCGGCAAAGGATTTTTTTTGTCCAAAATTCAGCAATGAAACCCAAATTCAGTCATGAAAAGCGTTTGGGTTTCACTGCGATCCACCCAAACTCTCCCCCAATTACTGAGTCAATACCGGAAATTTAAGCAGTTGGCGAATATGCGCCTGTTGATCGCTATTCTGCAACCACACCGCATACAGTGGCCGTACGGCAACAGGTGTATCTGGAATAACCATCAGGTCACTATAAATGCTGTGCCAGGAGTCGGGTAAGAATGCGCAAGCACCAGTGGTGTGAAGTAATTCACGCGTCACATGCGCTGATGTTGTGGTTAATACTGGGACATCATCACTGGACAGATAACTTTCGTGCTGGTGAAAATCTGCGCCCCATTCCAGTTTGATGTAATCATATTTTTCGCGTTTTTCGGTTTTACGTGCGCGAAATAGTGCGAGTGAAATATGACCTATCTGTTGACTGGTGAGTTCATCCATTTTTGGCGCTTCGGTGGTAATTAACAGATCCAACTGACGCTCATGCAACTGCTTAACTAATAGATGCCGTTGCGCGATGCGCGCCTCAAGATGCAAACTTTCACGGTTTTCATAAAGCGTTTTTAACCAAGGGGTTAGATAGGCTTCCCACAGCGATGCGCTGGCGCCTATTGAAAGCTCGTGGTGTTGTTGTGTGTGCGAAACTTCCTTTTTGGCCATCAGCCAGGTACTCATCAAACTTTCTGCATAGGGCAATAAACGCTCACCTGCAGAAGTCAGACGGATATTATTACGATGACGCGTAAAAAGGTTAACCCCCAATTGGTTTTCCAACTGGCGAATGCGAAAACTAACGGCAGATTGCGTGAGGTAAAGCGCTTCAGCAGCACGCCCGAAATGGCGTGTTCTGCTCACTTCGAGGAAAGTTTTCAGTAATTCCGTATCCACAGCATTCTCCCAAAATTTGTTTGTCGTACTGATTTAAATGTTTTGTTTTACACTCTGTCAAGCCTATCTAATACTCCGCGCCATAAATAGCACGGCCATATGAGAGTCAGGAGCGTGTAAAATGGCGGATAGCTTCGCAACAACAAATCGTTTCTTTGATAACAAACATTACCCACGTGGTTTTTCGCGTCATGGTGATTTCACCATTAAAGAAGCTCAGCTTCTGGAACGCCACGGTTACGCCTTCAACGAACTGGACCTCGCTAAGCGCGAACCAGCGACCGATGAAGAGCGTTCGTTTTTAGAAGTATGTCGTGGTGTTCGTGAGCCGCAAACGGAAGCTGAACGCGTCTGGTCGAAATATACCGCACGCATTAAGCGTCCTAAGCGTTTCCACACCCTGTCTGGCGGCAAGCCGCAGATGGACACGGTGGAAGACTTCAGCGATAGCGATGATTAAAAATAACGGGGCCTAAAGGCCCCGTTTTTTATTCCAGACTTTTATGCAGATGGATCAGTAACCGGTCGATGCTGCGATAACTCACCGCCTCCTGCAAATGCTGCCGCAAAATCACCTCCTCACCTGCCAGATCGGCAATCGTCCTCGCCACCTTTAAAATCCGCTGCCATGCTCGCACGGAAAGACCCAGTGAGTTGAGCACTGCTTCCAGCCATTCGGCATCCTGCTGTACTAACGAGCAGCAACGTATAATCTCCGGGTTGGTTAAATGTGCATTCACCTTACCGGCACGCTCCATTTGAGCCTGCCGGGCTGTCAGCACGCGTTTAAGCACATCTGCACTGCATTCTTTGACTTTTTGTTTCTGGCTCAAGGTGCCACTCGGCAGGAGCGGGATTTCCAGCGACAGATCGAAACGGTCAAGGAAAGGCCCGGAAAGCCGACTCAAATAGCGCAGGACCTGTTGAGGCGTGCATCTATTGTGGCTGCCTTGATAATGGCCGGTTGGGCTGGGGTTCATGGCACCGATTAACTGGAAGCGCGCCGGATAGGTCACTTTGGCACGTGCTCGGGAGATCGCAATCTCTCCAGACTCAATGGGCTCACGTAATGAGTCCAGCACCTTACGGTCGAACTCTGGCAGTTCATCGAGAAACAGCACACCATTGTGGGCTAAAGAGATTTCACCGGGTCGCGGCAATGAGCCTCCACCAATCAGCGCATAGAGTGAGGCACTGTGATGTGGCGCTCTAAATGGCCGTCTGCGCCACTGATGGTGAACAGTCCCGCTGCTGACCAGACTATTAATGGCCGCGCACTCCAGCGCTTCCTGATCGTTCAGCGGAGGCATAATACCTGGCAGGCGTGTAGCGAGCATGGTTTTACCGGTACCGGGTGGTCCAAGCAACAATAGGTTATGACCCCCTGCCGCGGTGATCTCAAGTGCCCGGCGACCTTGTTCCTGCCCAATGATGTCGCTGAGATCTTGGTCCGCCTGTTCAAAGGGTTCTGGTTGAGAACGGGCCACCGTCAGTGCGGTCTGGTTATGAAGAAAGGCACAAATCTCGACCAGATGCTTCCCGACCAGGGTATCTCCTTGTTCAATTAATCCGACATCCTGTTGATTCTCATCAGCTAACACCATCCTCCTGCCCGCTTGCAGTGCTGCCATCGCTGCAGGAATCGCGGCCTGAACGCCACAGAGCGCGCCGTTTAGGGCTAACTCCCCCAGGAATTCATATTGCGCCAGTTTTGCGTCAGGAAGCTGCTCTGAGGCTGCGAGAATCGCAATGGCGATAGGAAGGTCATAGCGTCCGCCTTCTTTTGGCAGATCGGCAGGAGCCAAATTGATGGTGATGCGTTTGGCGGGAAAGGTGAAACCACTGTTGATGATTGCGCTACGTACCCGCTCTCGTGCCTCTTTCACGGTGGTTTCCGGCAGGCCAACCAGCGTGAGAGCAGGTAATCCTTTACTGATATGCACTTCTACAGTGACGAGTGGAGCCTGAACACCCAATGCCGCACGGGTTAAAACCTTAGATAAAGACATAACAACTCCTTGTTGCCTTCATCATGCTTATTGAAATGGCAGATGGCGAATGCGATTTGCTAATATCGGTACCTGATTCCGATTAATTACCGTTTTTTGCATCCCTTTCGCTGCTTTTAGAATCCAGATCGTAAAATCTAAATATCCGTTACGCCGCGTGCGTAATGAAAAATTATCACAACTGTAAATAACCTTTTACTTACAATGCGATAACCGTCACGCGCCGTTTGCGTCATAAAAAAACATTATGAAAATTATTGTCAATGACCGGATAACTATGGTAACTCTGTAGGTATTACTTCGAACAATCGAAAAAACAAACAACACATGAAAGCCCTTCTACAAGTGATTAGCCTAGTCGTGATTAGCGTGGTGGTGATTATTATCCCACCGTGCGGGGCATCGCTTGGAGAAAGAAAGGCTTAAAAATCAAGCCCGGAATTCCAAAAACCCCCGCACCGAAAGGTCCGGGGGTTTTTTTTTGACCAGGCTAAATATCAGCGAATCAGCGAGGAACAGATTATGAGCAGTAGCATAAAATTCTGTTGTTCCCCTAGGAATACAGGAGAATAACCATGACAGGTGCACAGTGGGTAGTTCAGGCTTTACGCGCGCAGAGTGTCGACACAGTGTTTGGCTATCCTGGCGGCGCAATCATGCCAGTGTACGATGCGCTCTACGATGGCGGCGTGGAACACCTACTGTGTCGTCATGAGCAAGGTGCGGTGATGGCAGCGATTGGTTATGCGCGTGCCACCGGTAAAACAGGCGTCTGTATCGCCACTTCTGGCCCAGGCGCGACCAACCTGATCACTGGTTTAGCCGATGCGTTGATGGACTCCATCCCGGTGGTGGCCATCACTGGCCAGGTTTCGTCAGCCTTTATCGGTACCGATGCCTTCCAGGAGATTGACGTTCTCGGTTTGTCATTAGCCTGCACCAAACACAGCTTCCTCGTCGAATCCCTTGAAGATTTGCCTTCCGTGATGGCCGAGGCCTTCGCTATTGCCCAGTCTGGCCGCCCGGGCCCGGTTCTGGTTGATATCCCAAAAGACATTCAAATTGCCAGCGGTGATTTAACGCCGCACCTGCTGCCCGTTGAAGAGGCGATCAGCCATTCACCGCAGCACATCGCTGAAGCCCGCGAGTTAATGGCACAAGCGCATAAGCCCATGCTGTACATCGGCGGGGGGGTTGGCATGGCGCAAGCCGTTCCTGCATTGCGTGCGATGGCACAAGAAACCGGCATTCCGATGGTCTCTACGCTGAAGGGTTTAGGCAGTGCTGACCCGTCCAGTGATGTTTACCTCGGCATGTTAGGCATGCACGGCACCAAGGCCGCCAACCTTGCAGTGCAATCCTGTGACTTGCTGATCGCTGTTGGCGCACGCTTTGATGACCGTGTAACCGGCAAACTGGATACCTTTGCGCCGCACGCCAGCGTTATCCACATCGATATCGATCCCGCTGAACTGAACAAACTGCGCCGTGCGCACGTTTCGCTGCAGGGTGATTTAAACCAGGTACTGCCTGCGTTGAGCATGCCGCTGCAGATTGAGGGCTGGCGCACGGAAGTCAAAGCGATGAAAGCCGAGTTCGACTGGCGTTACGATCACCCAGGCGAAGCGATCTATGCGCCTCTGTTGCTGAAACAGGTATCCGATCGCAAAGGCGAGAGTGCCGTGGTTACCACCGATGTGGGTCAGCATCAGATGTGGGCAGCGCAGCACATGAGCTTCACCGCGCCAGAGAACTTCATCACCTCCAGTGGCTTGGGCACCATGGGCTTTGGCCTGCCGGCTGCCGTGGGTGCGCAAGTGGCGCGTCCGGATGACACCGTCATCTGCGTGTCAGGCGATGGTTCCATCATGATGAATATCCAGGAGTTGGGTACCATCAAACGTAAAAAGCTGCCGGTGAAAATCCTGCTGTTGGACAACCAACGCTTAGGCATGGTGCGCCAGTGGCAGCAGCTGTTCTTTGATGGCCGCTACAGCGAGACCATCCTCACTGATAACCCCGATTTCCTCACGCTGGCCAGCGCGTTTGATATCCCAGGCCAGCGCATTAGCCGTAAAGATCAGGTCGACGACGCCATTGATGCTCTGCTGAACAGTGAAGGTCCTTACTTCCTGCATGTTTCGATTGATGAGCATGAGAACGTCTGGCCATTGGTACCGCCGGGTGCCAGCAACGCAAACATGATGGAGAAAACCGCATGAACCAGCATCAATTGTCTATCGAAGCTCGCTTCCGTCCTGAAATATTGGAGCGCATTTTGCGTGTCGTCCGCCACCGTGGCTTCCAGGTGTGCTCGATGAACATGGCATCTGCGATTAACGCCGAGAACATTAATATCGAGATGACCGTTGCCAGCCAGCGTTCTGTCGATTTACTGTCTTCGCAGTTAAGCAAACTTATGGATGTCGCCTGTGTCGAGATCCAGCAACAGACATCACAACAAATCCGCGCTTAGTCGCCAAAGGAAATAGCAATGAGTACGAAGAAAGCAGACTTTATTTGGTTCAACGGGGAGATGGTTAAGTGGGAAGACGCCAAGGTTAGCGTCATGTCTCACGCACTGCACTACGGTACTTCAGTGTTTGAAGGCGTACGTTGCTACGACTCACACAAAGGCCCAGTGGTGTTCCGTCACCGTGAACACATGCAGCGTCTGCACGACTCCGCCAAAATCTATCGTTTTCCTATCGCCGCCTCTGTTGATGAATTGATGGAAGCCTGCCGCGAAGTGATTCGTGTGAACAAACTGAAAAGCGCTTACATTCGTCCATTGGCGTTTGTTGGCGACGTAGGCCTGGGTGTGAACCCACCAGATGGCTACACCACCGACGTGATCATCGCTGCTTTCCCATGGGGTGCTTACCTGGGTGCTGAAGCACTGGAAAACGGTATCGATGCGATGGTGTCTTCATGGAACCGTGTTGCACCGAATACCCTGCCAACCGCGGCTAAAGCCGGTGGTAACTACCTTTCCTCACTGCTGGTGGGCAGCGAAGCGCGCCGCCACGGTTATCAGGAAGGTATCGCTCTCGACACCAACGGCTATATTTCAGAAGGTGCGGGTGAAAACTTGTTCGAAGTGAAAGATGGCATTCTTTTCACGCCGCCATTCACTTCTTCAGCGCTGCCGGGCATCACCCGTGACGCCATCATTAAACTGGCGATCGATCTGGGTATCGAAGTGCGTGAGCAGACCCTGTCGCGCGAATCGCTGTATCTGGCTGATGAAGTGTTCATGTCCGGCACTGCGGCAGAAATCACCCCAGTGCGCAGCGTTGATGGCATTCAGGTTGGTGCCGGCAAACGCGGCCCAGTGACCACCAAAATTCAGAGCGCCTTCTTCGGCCTGTTCACGGGCGAAACCGAAGATAAGTACGGCTGGTTGGATCAGGTTAATCCATAACAAGACCGTTACGCGGGTGCAGCTGCGCCCGCGTCATATTTCAGACTGGAGTAAATAGAGCATGCCTAAGTACCGTTCTGCCACCACCACCCATGGCCGTAATATGGCGGGTGCACGTGCCCTGTGGCGCGCCACAGGAATGACCGACGCCGATTTCGGTAAGCCGATTATCGCAGTGGTTAACTCATTCACCCAATTCGTGCCGGGCCACGTGCACCTGCGCGACATGGGTAAGCTGGTGGCGGAGCAAATCGAAGCTGCCGGTGGTGTCGCTAAAGAGTTCAACACCATCGCGGTGGATGACGGTATCGCCATGGGTCATGGCGGCATGCTGTATTCACTGCCTTCGCGCGAGCTGATCGCCGACTCCGTGGAGTACATGGTTAACGCGCACTGCGCCGATGCCATGGTGTGTATTTCTAACTGCGACAAAATCACCCCGGGCATGCTGATGGCGTCACTGCGCCTCAACATCCCAGTGATCTTTGTTTCCGGCGGTCCGATGGAAGCCGGTAAAACCAAGCTGTCCGACAAAATCATCAAGCTGGATCTGGTCGATGCGATGATTCAGGGCGCCAACCCGAACGTCAGTGACGCCGATAGCGATAAAATCGAACGTTCTGCCTGTCCGACCTGCGGTTCGTGCTCCGGTATGTTCACCGCCAACTCGATGAACTGTCTGGCCGAAGCGCTGGGTCTGGCGCAACCGGGCAACGGTTCACTGCTGGCCACGCATGCCGACCGTAAAGAGCTGTTCCTCAACGCCGGTAAACGCATCGTTAGCCTGACCAAAAAGTATTACGAGCAGGATGATGAGCGCGTACTGCCGCGCAACATCGCCACCAAAGCCGCGTTTGAGAACGCGATGACGCTGGATATCGCCATGGGCGGTTCCACCAACACCGTTCTGCACCTGTTGGCAGCGGCGCAGGAAGGCGAAATCGAGTTCAACATGTCGGATATCGATCGCCTCTCACGCAAAGTGCCACACCTGTGCAAAGTGGCACCGAGTACGCCGAAATATCACATGGAAGACGTACACCGCGCCGGTGGCGTTGTCGCCATTCTGGGCGAGCTGGATCGTGCAGGGCTGATCGACACCACTGCGCGCAACGTTTTGCAGCAGAGCATGCGCGAAACCCTGGATCAGTACGACATCATGCTGACCCAAGACGAAGCGGTGAAGAAGATGTTCCGCGCCGGTCCGGCCGGTATCCGTACTACTCAGGCCTTCTCGCAGGATTGCCGTTGGGACACGCTGGATGATGACCGTGTAGAGGGTTGTATCCGTACCCGCGAACACGCGTTCTCTCAGGATGGTGGCCTGGCCGTGCTGTACGGCAACATCTCTGAAGATGGTTGTATCGTAAAAACCGCCAGCGTTGACGCTGAGCTGCTGACCTTTAAAGGCCCGGCAAAAGTTTACGAAAGCCAGGATGATGCGGTAGAGGCGATCCTCGGCGGTAAAGTGGTGGCTGGCGATTGCGTTGTCATCCGTTACGAAGGGCCTAAAGGCGGTCCTGGCATGCAGGAAATGCTGTATCCGACCACCTATCTGAAATCCATGGGCTTGGGTAAAGCTTGTGCGTTGATCACCGATGGTCGCTTCTCCGGCGGTTCTTCCGGCCTCTCTGTGGGACACATCTCGCCTGAAGCAGCGAGCGGCGGCACCATTGCGCTGATCCAGGATGGCGACATGATCGAGCTGGATATCCCGAACCGTCGTATCCATCTGGATCTGCCAGACAACGAAATCCATGCTCGTCGTGAAAAAGAGCTGGCGCGTGGCGAAGCGGCTTACACCCCGCACAACCGCGAACGTGCTGTTTCCTTCGCGTTACGCGCCTATGCATCCCTCGCGACCAGCGCTGACAAAGGTGCGGTGCGCGATAAGTCCAAGCTGGGAGGCTAACAACTGATGGCTGAGTCTCAACCGCTACCCGCGTCGCCGAACGGCGCGGAGTATTTGCGCGCGGTGCTGCGTGCCCCTGTGTACGAAATTGCCCAGGTCACGCCGCTGCAAAAAATGGAAAAAATTTCATCGCGTCTCGGCAACACCATTTTGGTGAAGCGCGAGGATCGCCAGCCAGTACACAGCTTTAAGCTGCGTGGGGCGTACGCGATGATTGCCGGACTGACTGAAGAGCAAAAAGCACGCGGCGTGATCACGGCTTCGGCCGGCAACCACGCGCAGGGTGTGGCGCTTTCAGCCAGCACGCTGGGCATCAAATCACTGATTGTGATGCCGTTGGCCACGGCAGACATCAAGGTTGATGCAGTGCGCGCATTTGGCGGTGAGGCTTATCTATTTGGTGCCAATTTCGATGAGGCGAAAGCCAAAGCGATTGAGCTGGCTGAGCAGCAGGGGTACACCTTTGTCCATCCGTTCGACCATCCGGCGGTGATTGCCGGGCAGGGCACGCTGGCGATGGAACTGCTGCAACAAGATGCGCATATCGATCGGGTATTCGTGCCGGTCGGTGGCGGCGGTCTGGCAGCGGGCGTGGCAGTGCTGATCAAACAGCTGATGCCGCAGATCAAAGTGATCGCGGTGGAGTCGGAAGATTCAGCCTGCCTGAAAGCGGCACTGGATGCCGGTGAGCCGGTGGATTTGGCACGCGTCGGCTTGTTTGCTGAAGGTGTGGCGGTAAAGCGCATCGGCAGTGAAACGTTCCGTCTGTGCAAAGAGTATCTCGATGACATCATCACCGTAGATAGCGATGCCATCTGCGCAGCGGTGAAAGACCTGTTTGAAGACGTGCGTGCGGTGGCGGAACCTTCAGGTGCGCTGGCGCTGGCGGGTATGAAGAAGTATATCCAGCAGCACGACATCAAAGGCGAGCGCCTGGCGCACGTCTTGTCAGGCGCGAACGTCAACTTCCACGGTCTGCGCTATGTGTCGGAACGCTGTGAAATTGGCGAACAGCGCGAGGCGTTACTGGCGGTGACGATCCCAGAGCAGCAGGGCAGCTTCCTCAAGTTCTGCCAGACGCTGGGTGGTCGCTCCATCACCGAGTTCAACTACCGTTATGCGGATGCGGATAACGCCTGCATCTTCGTCGGTGTGCGCTTAACACGCGGGCTGGAAGAGCGCAGCGAAATCATCAACCAATTGACTGAAAGTGGCTATAACGTCGTGGATCTGTCGGACGACGAAATGGCAAAACTGCATGTGCGCTACATGGTCGGTGGACGTCCGTCGAAACCGCTGCGTGAGCGCCTGTTCAGTTTTGAATTCCCGGAAGCACCGGGCGCTCTGCTGAAGTTTTTGCAGACGCTCGGCGCGCACTGGAATATCTCACTGTTCCACTATCGCAGCCACGGTACCGATTTTGGCCGCGTGCTGGTGGCATTCGAAGCTAATGACCAAGAGCCGAATTTCGACACCCATCTCACGGCGTTGGGCTACGAATGGCACGATGAGGCGAACAACCCGGCATTCCGCTTCTTCCTCGCCGGGCAGTAGTTACAGCAGGTTCCAGAACGCATTGATAAGCGGCTCCCCGAGCCGCTTTTTTTGTACGCACACGCCTAATTCAAGCGGCGCGACCGACTCGACATTCTCCAGCGTCAACACACGATTACGCACCGGTTCCGGGCTATTCTCCAGTACCACATCCGGCAACAACGCAATACCACATCCCAGCGCCACCATCGAAACAATCGCCTCATGCCCAGAGACCGTGGCATAAATTTGCGGATTGGGAATGCGATGGCGACGGAACCACAAATCGATACCGCGTCGCGCAGGCCCTTGTTCCGGCAGAATAAACGGAATCTGTGACCAGTCTGGATCGTCCTGAGTGGCCTGGCTGCGTACCGGACAAGGCAGTGCCGGGGCGATCAGCACCAGCGGAATGATGCCTAATGGCGTAAAATCTATGCTGGCAGGCAGCGACTCGGGACGACCGGCGATCGCCAGATCCGCTTCGCCGGATTGCACCATCTCAATCGCGTCAGCGGCGTCACCGGTGGTGAGTTTGATCTCCACCTGAGGATGCTCGGCACGGAAGCGGTCGAGAATCGGCGGTAGATGACTATAGGCCGCGGTCACTGAGCAGAACAGGCGCAGCTCACCGCTGAGCGAGGGTCCATTCAGATCCATCACGTGGCGCAGTTGCTGATACTGCAGCAAGGTTTGCTGAGCAAATTGTTTGAGGCGCTCTCCCGCTTCCGTGAGTGTTACCGTGCGGTTATCACGCAGAAACAACGCGTGACCGACATCTTCTTCCAGGCGCTGAATCTGGCGGGATAGCGTGGATGGGCTAACATGCATGGCACGCGCGGTGCGGCCAAAATGGCAGCTTTCGGCCAGATGAAGAAAGAGTTTCAGGTCTCGTAAATCCATGCGCATTTCACCTCAACGTGTTGTTGCAAATTCTGCAATGTGACGTTGTTAATATATCAATTTAAGCAACGGATTTCCTGTCATATGATGGGGTCATTCGCGGCACTGAACGCAGTGTCGTTACTGAACAAAAGCAAACACAACATCTAACCGGAGTACCCATGGCTAACTACTTCAACACATTGAATCTGCGCAACCAGTTAGCGCAGTTAGGCAAATGTCGTTTCATGTCACGCGATGAATTCGCAGACGGCGCAAGTTTCCTGAAAGGTAAAAAAGTCGTTATCGTTGGCTGTGGCGCTCAGGGTCTGAACCAGGGCCTGAACATGCGTGACTCTGGTCTGGATATCGCTTACGCCCTGCGCGCAGAAGCGATTGCTGAGAAGCGTGCTTCTTTCCGCAAAGCGACCGATAACGGTTTTAAAGTGGGTACTTACGAAGAGCTGATCCCGCAGGCGGATCTGGTCGTTAACCTGACGCCAGACAAGCAGCACTCTGCAGTCGTTAAAGCGGTTCAGCCACTGATGAAAGATGGCGCAGCACTGGGTTACTCACACGGTTTCAACATTGTTGAATCAGGCGAGACCATCCGTAAAGACATCACCGTAGTGATGGTGGCGCCGAAGTGCCCAGGTACTGAAGTGCGTGAAGAGTACAAGCGTGGTTTCGGTGTACCAACCCTGATCGCCGTTCACCCAGAAAACGATCCTAAAGGCGAAGGCCTGGCGATTGCTAAAGCTTGGGCTGCGGCAACCGGCGGTGACCGTGCGGGCGTGCTGGAGTCTTCGTTCGTTGCAGAAGTGAAATCTGACCTGATGGGCGAGCAGACTATCCTGTGCGGTATGCTGCAGGCCGGTTCTCTGCTGTGCTTCGATAAGCTGGTGGCTGAAGGTCACGATGCGGCTTACACCGAAAAACTGATTCAGTTCGGCTGGGAAACCATCACCGAATCACTGAAGTTTGGTGGCATCACCCTGATGATGGATCGCCTGTCTAACCCGGCGAAAATCCGTGCTTATGCGCTGTCTGAGCAGCTGAAAACCATCATGGCGCCACTGTTCCAGAAGCATATGGATGACATCATTTCTGGCGAATTCTCTTCAGGCATGATGGCTGACTGGGCCAACGACGATAAAAACCTGCTGACCTGGCGTGAAGAGACTGGTGCAACTGCATTCGAAAACGCACCACAGTTCGACGGTAAAATCGAAGAGCAGGAATACTACGATAAAGGCGTTGTGATGGTTGCGATGGTGAAAGCGGGCGTTGAGTTGGCCTTCGAAACCATGATCGACGCGGGCATCATCGAAGAGTCTGCTTACTACGAATCACTGCACGAGCTGCCGCTGATTGCGAACACCATCGCACGTAAGCGTCTGTATGAAATGAACGTGGTTATCTCTGATACCGCAGAATACGGTAACTACCTGTTCTCCTTCGCGGCCGTACCGCTGCTGAAAGAGTTCATGACCACCCTGCAGCCGGGCGATCTGGGCAAAGCGATTGAAGGCACTCAGGTTGATAACGCGCAATTGCGTGACGTTAACGAAGCCGTTCGTCAGCACCCAATCGAATCGGTTGGTCGTAAACTGCGTGGCTACATGACTGATATGAAACGTATCGCGGTTGCAGGCTAAGCCACACACGACACCGTTTTCAGCACACGAAGAACCCCGGCTTGCCGGGGTTTTTTATGTCTGGAATCCGTACTTTAGTGTTAACACTGCACAGCATTTTGGGCGTAATGCTTGTCAGTTAAGCTGTGATGATAACGCCGTCTGGGGCCATGACACATTTATCACTGTTACCCATGTGCCCGGTCTTAAGTGTTATCTATGCGCACCGTGCAAACCGCACCCAACTTCAGCCAATAAAAAACCCGGCCTGAGCCGGGTTTCATCACGCTAAACAGCAACCATCACACCGCTTCATACAGCGTCTGATTACGCGTCTCTTTACAGGCAATCAGCGCGATCAGCGTCAGTACCGCCATGGATGCCAGATAGAAGCCCACTGCCTGCAAACCGTAATTCGCATTCAGCCAGGTGGCGATATACGGTGCCACGGAGGCGCCCAAAATCGACGACAGATTGTATGAGAATGATGCGCCGGTATAACGCACTTCAGTCGGGAACAGTTCTGGCAGCAGTGCGCCCATTGGGCCAAACGTCAGCCCCATAATGCTCAGGCCCAGCAGCAGGAAGCCCATCACCAGAATCTGCGAACCTGAACCCAGCAGCACAGGGAACATCAGGGCAAAGGCGATAATCATCAGCGTAATGGTGATCATGGTACGACGACGGCCATAGCGGTCTGCCAGCAGGCCAGCAATCGGCACCATCACGCCAAAACCAATCACCGCCACCATCAACATCCACAGGAAGCTATTACGTGAATAGCCCAAGCCCGCAGGTGCAGGTGCTGTGCCGTAGCTCATGGAGTACACCGTCATGATGTAGAACAGCGTATAGGTAGCCAGCATGATGAAGGTGCCGAGAATGGTCGCGGTCAGATGCTTACTCAGCAGCGTACCAATCGGCATTTTGACTTGTTTGTTCTCTTTCTGCACTTTGGCAAACACTGGGCTTTCATGCAGTGACACACGCACATACAGGCCAATCAACACCAGCACAGCAGAGAGAATAAAGGGTACACGCCAGCCCCAGCTCATAAACTGCTCATCAGTCAGCAGCCAGGAGAGCAGCAGGAAGGTGCCGTTAGCGAAGAAGAAGCCAATCGGTGCGCCCAGTTGTGGGAACGAACCATACAACGCGCGTTTTTTCGCTGGGGCATTTTCGGTGGCAAGCAGTGCAGCACCGCCCCATTCGCCGCCTAAACCCAGGCCCTGACCAAAACGTGCCAGCGCTAACAGCAGCGGCGCGGCAACACCAATGGTTTGATAGCTCGGCAGTAGGCCGATCAAAACAGTGGAGACGCCCATGGTGAGGAGTGACGCAACCAGGGTCGCTTTACGGCCCACGCGATCGCCAAAGTGTCCGAACAGCGCAGAACCAATGGGGCGCGCGACGAAGGCGATAGCAAAGGTTGCCAGCGACTGTAGCGTGGCAACAGTAGGATCGCCCTGCGGGAAGAAAATGTGCGGGAAGATGATGACGGCCGCAGTGGCATAAATATAGAAATCGAAGAATTCGATAGCGGTGCCGACAAGCGATGCCACGACCACTTTGCCACGGGAATTGACGGGCGTGTCGTCGTGTTTATTGTCGAGTGTTTCTGTGATGGAGGCTTGCATAACTGTTTCTTAATTGTAAATGTAGACAGAGAATCTTACGCACCTGTTTTGCTGCATTCAATGGCGAAAAACCGCGTCAGAACAGGCATTTTCGGCGAAAAAGTGGATAATCTCTGAGTTGCGGCAATCGGCGGCGGATGGGAACGGGAAGTGTCACTTTTTTGGCGGGAATCTCTGCAAAAGGGCCAAATTAAAGTGACCCTTTAGCGTTTCCTGCTGGTTTTTGCTGAATTTGTAGCCAGCAGGAAACATTTTTAGCTGTTGCGGCAAATGTAACAAACTTGCTCGCTTATTTGCCCGGATGCGGCGGTGGCAATTCCTTATCATCCTTGTACTTTGCCGTGGCGATCCACGCGGCGCAGAACAGGGTCAGGCGCGCAAAGAAATAGAAAAATGCCATTAACCCCAGCACGGAACCAAAGGCGGCACCAGACGGCGAGGTCGCCAGTTTCGGCAGCGTTAATGTCATGACAAACTTAATCACCTCAAAGCCAATCGCCGCCAGCAGCGTGCCGCGGAACAGCGCTTTTTTACGCGGCTTGTGGCGCGGCAGAATCCAGAAAATCCACAGGAATAGCAGATAGTTGGCGAAGATGGAGATCGACAGCGCAATAATGGTCATCGCCGGACGCAGCCACTCGATATCTTCCAGCCCTAAGGTATTGACGATGGCGTTTTGTGCGGCACCGGCAATCGAGGTCAGTGACAGCGTAATCACCAGCGCCAGCATCAAACCGAGCAGTGACAGCAAATCACGGGCATATTTCTTCCAGATTTTTTCTTGATCATCAGGTGTGCGCTCCCATACATCGCGTGACTGGGCGCGCACCGCCTCGCGCAAATTACCCATCCAGTTTATGCCGGAGTAGAGCGCCAGCAGCAAACCGGTCAAGCCTACGGTGGCGCGCTGCTGAATAGCGGTATTCACGGTATTTTTCAGGGTATTGGCTAGCGTGGGGTCACTGATACTGTTAACGATTTTGTTGATCAACTCTGAGAGTAAATCCTGATTCGACGCCAGTACAAAACCGACTGCCGCAAAGGAGACCATCAAAATCGGTATCAGTGACAGGAAAGAGAAGTAGGTGATCGCCGCGCCAAACTGACTGCCGAGACGATCGTTAAAACGTTCCAGTGCGCGCATAAAATGCGCCACTGCCGGGATGGCCTGAAACCAGGCCGCAAAGCGTGAAACGTTCTGAATCGAACCATCCACGGTTTTGTTGCCGGTCTTAATATCAATCAGCGGCTTTTTATCAGCCGCAGGGTCTTTAGTAGGTTTGTCTGTCATAGACGATATGCATCCTGTTCACTGCGAAATTAAAATTATAGCCTGCTATGTCACATACTCCTGCAAGACCTGGCTTAACCACTCCATAAACACCCGCACGCGACGCGCGACATTGCGACGATGGGGATAAAGTAGCGAAATCGGCATAGGCTTCGCCGGGAAGTGATGCAGTACCTCCACCAACTGGCCTGACTCCAGCAGTGGCTGCACACCGATTGCCGGTACCTGAATAATGCCCAGCCCGGCAATACAAGCGGCGCGGTAAGTTTCCGTGCTGTTCACGGTCACCACGCCACCGGTTTGTACGTAATGACACTGCTTGCCATCGAAATATTCAAAACCTAATGATGGCTGCCCAAGTTGCTGGGTGTAATGCACCATCGCGTGCTGCGCCAGGTCTTCAAGACGCACCGGCATGCCGAAGCGGGAAAGGTAATCGGGGCTGGCACAGTTAATCAAGGCATGCGATCCGATTTTACGCGCGATCAGGCCAGAATCTTTCAGCTCACCCACCCGAATCACGCAGTCAAAGCCTTCGCGAATCACATCCACCTGACGGTCGCTGCTGCTAAGCTCAATCTCAACGCCGGGATAATGTTGCAGGAACTCTGGCAGACGCGGCAGGACAAAACCGGTGGCCATGGCGACCGACATATCGACACGCAGTTTGCCGCTCAAGGTGGCGGGGTCGTGCTGGAACAGGCTGTCCATGTCGTCGAGCATCGACAGCAAATCGAGACAGCGATCGTAATAAACCAACCCATCTTGGGTGAGGTGCACACGGCGCGTGGTGCGGTGGAGCAGACGGGTGCCCATTTGATTTTCCAGCGCCTGCAACTGGCGAGATACGCTGCCTTTAGGCAGACCCAGACTTTCTGCCGCACGGGTAAAACTGCCCATTTCTGCTACCCGCACAAAAACCTGCATTGCGTGAATTTTATCCATGTTGTTCACCGATTGTTGTTGTTAGTGAAACAGTGCTGCGTATTCCTATGCGTTTATAGATCAATTATTCGCGAATATCCTTAATCCGTGTTCAATTTTCCAACTGGAGCGAAACATGAGTCATAAAATTGCATTGATTACCGGCGGCAACCGCGGTTTAGGCAAGAATGGTGCGCTGAAACTGGCAGCTAAAGGCACTGATATCTTATTTACCTATCGTGGTCACGCTGACGAAGCGCAAGCCGTAGTACAAGAGATTGAAGCGCTGGGGGCGCGTGCGGTGGCGCTGCAGCTGGATGTAGGCGATAGCAGCACCTTTGACAGCTTCGTGGCACAGGTCAAAGAGACACTGCAGAAAACCTGGCAGCGAGACAGTTTTGATTATTTAGTGAACAATGCGGGTCACGGTCACTACAAGCTGTTTGCGGAGACCACCGAAGACGAATTCGATGCGTTGGTGAATGTGCACCTGAAAGGGCCGTTCTTCCTGACGCAGAAGTTACTGCCACTGATTGTGGATGGTGGCCGCATCCTGAATATCTCCAGCGGATTAACCCGCATGACGCTGCCGGGTTCAGGCACCTACGCCTCAATCAAAGGTGCCATGGAAGTGCTAACGCGCTATCAGGCGAAAGAGTTGGGCGAGCGCCGGATTCGCGTCAACATTCTGGCTCCGGGTGCGATTGAAACGGATTTCGGCGGGGGTCGTGTTCGTGACACCAAAGATCTCAATAATCATATTGCCTCTGTCACTGCGCTGGGTCGTGTTGGCTTGCCGGATGATATTGGTGATGCCATCAGCGCGATCCTGAGCGATGAAACTGGCTGGGTTAACGCGCAGCGTATTGAAGCCTCAGGCGGTCAGGCGCTGTAATCATGTGCGATTTTTAGGGTGCGCATAATAAATGCGCACCCTACGAAAAAACGCATTCAACTCTGTAGGGTCGCCATTTATGGCGACCGATAAGCGCTTAATTGACATGCATGGCTGCTTTTTCACGCCTTGATGCGCCTTACAGATCAATGGTGCCATCAATCACCGTCACGGTCTGGCCACCAATCCAAATTTTATCGTCGCGGAAGCTTACCTGAATCCGTCCTTCTCGCTGAATGGCGCTGCCCTGACGCGCGCGATAATCCTGCGTTTTACCCTGCGCGGCAAAGTAGCGCGCCAGGCAGGCGTTGGCGCTGCCAGTGACCGGATCTTCGGTCAAACTGCCGTTCTCAACCAGCAACGCGCGCACTTCAAACTGTTCACTGCAATCAGCCGGCAGTGGGCCAAATAGGGAGGTACCATTGACGTCGGCGTGTTTATGCAAACGCTGAAGATCCGCTGCGCTGGCCTGAACATCCAGTACTGACTGCGCGCTGCGCATCGGAATCAGCAGCCAGCGAATTCCCATATCCACAATAGTTGGCGTCTGGCTGGCATCAAAATCTTCACTGTTCAGCGCACTGCTCATCAGTGCATCATCAAAGGGGGTCAGCGTGACTTCCGGTGCGGCAAAAGCCAGCGCGCCATCTTCGCTGATGCGCACATCCACCAAGCCGACACCGCACTCTTGCACGATTTTACCAGGCGTTTTTACCGTCCAACCCGCTTCCAGCAGCGCGTGCGCGGTGCCGAGGGTGGGATGGCCAGCAAAGGGCAACTCTCCTTCGGTGGTAAAAATGCGTACCCGGTAATCCGCTGCGGCATCTTGAGGCGGGAGCACAAAGGTGGTTTCGGACAAATTGGTCCAGCGCGCGATCGCGGCCAACTGCGCATCGCTTAATCCCTGTGCATCCATGATCACCGCCAGCGGATTGCCCTTAAACGCTGATGAGGTAAATACATCCACCTGCTTAAACGCGACTTTCATTGTCTCTCCTTGCTCGTTGAGGTTGTCTGAAATTGGGATTTACATCCTGCTTATTGCGCAAGCGCAGCAACAGGGCTATGAATAGATTAAGAATTCTGGAATCGGAGTCCGCTATGTTAAAAGTCTTGGGTCGTACTTCATCAATCAACGTGCGTAAAGTTCTGTGGCTATGCTCAGAACTCGACCTCGAATATGAGCACGAACCTTGGGGTGAAGACCCACTCTCACTGCACTCGGCGGAATTTATGGCGCTCAATCCCAACGCCATGGTGCCGGTCATCATCGAAGATGACTTCGTGATGTGGGAATCCAACGCCATTTTGCGCTATCTCGCCAACAGCAACGGCGGTGACTGGCTCTACCCTGAAAACCCGCGTGCGCGTGCGCCGGTCGATCAGTGGATTGACTGGCAAGCCACGGAACTCAACACCTCATGGCGCTATGCGTTTATGTCGCTGGTGCGTAACTCGCCGGCGCATCAGGATCCGCGTCTACTGGCGGCCGCCATTAAAGGCTGGACGCACACCATGAATATTCTCGACCAGCATCTGCAAAAAACCGGGCGCTATGTCGCAGGCCGCAACTTCTCGCTGGCCGATATTCCTGTCGGCCTTGCGGTGAACCGCTGGTTTGAAACGCCGCTTGAGCACCCTGATTTCCCGGCCGTGCAACTCTATTATGAGCGCCTGACCGAGCGTGAGGGTTACACCACCTGGGGCCGCAACGGCAAACCCTGATCCTGTCCTGGCGCAAGGCCTGTGATTTCACAGGCCAGCGCGCCGGTGCGTTTTATTGCCCACGTATAACGTTCATCAAACGGATAGCAGCAAGAGAGACGCAGCGCGTGCTTGTAGCGATCGCTCAACGTGTACAGCGCACCCGGCGTGACACAAATCTGCTCCTGCAATAACCGATGAAACATCTCCACGGTATCGACCTTGCCTGGCAGCTCCACCCAGAACACAAAGCCACCGCGCGGCAGGGTAGCGCGCGTGCCCACGGGAAAATGCCGCGCCATAATGCCGCGTGCGGCATCAAGATTGGCGGCATAACGGCGTCGCAGCGAACGCAGATGGTGATCGTAACCGCCGCTGGCGAGAAATTCGGCCAGCGTTTCACTCAGGAGCTTTGACTCCGTCATCGATGACACCGCTTTCAAGCGTGCAATGGTGTCGTGAAAACGGCCTGCGGCCGTCCAGCCCACACGGAAATCCGGTGCAACCGTTTTGGTGAAGCTGGTGCAGTAAATCACCCAGCCTTCGCTATCAAAGGCTTTCACCGGCGGCGACAGCGGCCAGTCAAACTGCAACTCGTCATACAAACCATCTTCGATAAGCGGAATATGGTAAGTGTTTACTAACTTCGCCAGCCGCTTTTTATTCTCCAGCGGCATCACATAGCCGAGTGGGTTCTGTGCGCCTGGCATGGCGATAAGCGCCTGAATACGTTTCTCTTGCAGCAGCATCTCTAGCGCATCCAGCGACAAGCCTTGCTCTGGATCGGTCGGTATCTCCAGCGCTTTCAAACCGAGTGATGCCAATAGCGGGAACAAGAAAAAGTAGGTGGGGGACTCCAGTCCCACGCAGTCACCGGGTTTTGTCACAGCCCGCAATGCCAGTTGCAGCGCTTCCATGCAGCCGTGGGTGAGAGTGATCTCTTGCGCCGTAAGATTGATGCCGGTATGCAGACTGCGTCGCGCAATCTCCTCCCGTAAGCGCTCACTACCCGGCGGAAGGGCATAACGTCCCAGCATGGCAGGATCGCGACGTAACAGAGAGGCGGTAATACGCGCTAAACGCACCGACGGGAACAGCTCACTGTCCTGCGGGCAGGCCAGGGAAATATTGGTGTAGTCCGGATTGTTCTGTGCCGCAAACACCTGCTCGATCAGGTCCAGTTTCTGCGTGCTGGGATCGTTCATTTTCGCTGGTAGCGGTTTTATCGGACGAATAACCGCTGGCAGGACGCCGCGCACGTAGTAGCCTGATTGCGGTCTGGCTTCAATCAGGCCGCGATCTTCGAGAATTTGCCAGGCATTCAGCACCGTGTTCACGCTCACCTGATGAGACTGCGCCACACGGCGAATGGCGGGCAGGCGTTTACCCGGCTTCAACGTGCCTTGATGAATCGACTCGGCAAAGCTGTCTGCCAGCTGCTGATAAAGGGTTTGACCCGAGGAAAGGGGAAGGGACACAAAAGCCTCCACACGCGATGGGTACAATTTAAAATTTGCGTAACTGTATCCATCACAATAGTCGTTTTGTGTCTCTGTTTCCATCGCGCTGCACACATTAGCATGGTGTTAACTCTGGACCATCAAGGAACGCACCATGCTCGACCCCTCTTTCTTTAGCTACGTCACCGTCATGTCGATCACGCCAGGTCCAAACAACTTGTTGCTGGCCACGTCGGGCGTAAATTTTGGCTTTAAGCGCACTCTGCCCATGCTGTTTGGCATTCTGCTGGGATGTGCAGTACAGATGCTACTGGCGAGCATGGCGTTGGATCTGCTGCTGCACTGGATGGCATCGATTCGGTTGCCGCTCACGGTAGTGGGGTGCAGTTATTTGCTATGGCTTTCATGGAAAATCTTCCGTGCCGCTGCCCCTGAAGCGCGTGAACGCCCTCGCCCGATGACGCTGGTGGGCGGCATCTGCTTTCAGGCGGTGAATCCGAAGGCTTGGTTAATGGTGACCAACGTGGCATTGATGTATGCCAACAGCAATGGCGTGATAACGGTTCTACTGGGATTCGCCGCGCTGAACTTGCCCTGCATTCTGATCTGGGCCGCGTTGGGCGATCGCCTGCGCACGCATTTGCAGGTGGCGTGGAAACGCCAGGCATTTAATAGCCTGATGGCGCTGTCGCTGGTCGCGACAACCGGATGGATGTTGTATGACGCGGTGTTACTGAGTTAAATCGAGGTGCGCAGAAACGCGCACCTGGCAAAGTGTGTTTTAAAGTCCCACCAGGCTCTCCAAAGGGATGCCAAACTGCTTGTGGAGATTTCGGATCATCTCCAGGGACAAAGAGCGTTTACCGTTTAACACCTCATAAACGCGATTACGGCGACCAATAGCAGGCTCCAGATCTTTTGCCGTTAAGCCTTGCTGCTCCATGCGGAATTTTATCGCCTCAATGGGGTCAGCAGCTTCAATGGGATAATGTTCTTTTTCCCACGCCTCAATCAGCATACTCATCACAATCATATAATCGCTCTCAGGCGTACCCAGCGCAGGGACATCATCAAAGAGCGGGGAGATTGCCTCAAGAGCCGCTTCGTAATCCAGTTCGGTGTGGATAGGTTTAATGGTCAGTGTCATTTACGTTGCTCCACTGTATTTGCGTCAATGGCATCGTATTCCCGGTGTGTGCCGATAAATTTTATAAACATCAGCTTTTGCGGGTAGGCGATGGCCGCAACCAGTCGATAATCATTTCCCTTAATGTTGAATACCACGCGGCTGCCTTTAAGAATGCTGGCACTGAGGTATTGATCCTTGATGTCTGCCGGATTTGACCAGTTGGCCTTTTGCGCTTCATCAATCCAGGCTCTCAACGGCTGAGCTGAGTCGGGGTTCGCCGTCATGAACTCCCTGAGTGACCTTACCGATATGATTCTCATCTCGCGCATCTTAGTCCCGCATTGGGACTATAGCAAATCTAAATCCCAATTTGGGACATTTCTCGCAAAGAACATAAAAAAGGCCGCTTGCGCGGCCTTATCAACATTATCTGGCAATCAAGATTGCCGGGTTACTTCCCCACCACGTGAGCGGTTTCGCGCGCTTCGTCGTTCGCGGCGTCTGGGGTGACCGCAGGCGCGTAATCGAGTTGCAGTACGCGGCTGGTTTCCGCCAGAATCTTCTCGGTCAGCGCCACATCACCATTCATCTTGCGGCCCCAGGTTGGGATCACCGCACGGATTTTGGTCTGCCACTCAGGCGAACGCATCTGCTCTGGGAAGGCTTTCGCCATCAGCTCCAGCATGATGGGCGCAGCGGTTGAAGCACCTGGTGAGGCACCCAGCAACGCAGAAATCGAGCCATCTTGCGAGGTCACCACTTCGGTGCCAAGGCGCAACACGCCGCCCTCTTTCTCATCATTCTTGATGATCTGCACGCGCTGGCCAGCGGTCACCAGACGCCAGTCTTCCTGCTTCGCTTGTGGTACGTAAGCACGCAGGGCTTCCATACGATCGTCTTCGCTCTGCAATACCTGATCGACCAGGTATTTCACCAGATCGAAACTTTTCAGCCCGACCTGTACCATCGGCAGCAGGTTACTGGTGTTCATGGCACCAAACATATCCAGCAGCGAGCCTTGCTTCAGGAACTTAGTCGAGAAGGTGGCGAACGGGCCAAACAGCAGCACCTGTTTGCCATCCAGCACGCGGGTATCCACGTGTGGCACGGACATCGGCGGTGCGCCAACGCTGGCTTTACCGTACACCTTCGCCATGTGCTGTTGCACCACGTCTGGGTTTTCGGTCACCAGGAAAGAGCCGCCCACCGGGAAACCGGCGTAGCCTTTCACTTCTGGAATGCCGGATTTCTGCAGCAGTGGCAGCGCTGCGCCGCCCGCACCGATAAACAGCTGGCGGGTGATCAGCACGCGATTTTCACCGCTGGTGAGATTATGCAGGCTGACCTGCCAACGACCATCATTCAGGCGCTTGATATCACGCACTTCCTGGCGCAGACGCAGGCGGAAATTAGGTTTCTTCTCTAAAGAAGCAATCAGTTGGCGCGTGACTTCACCGAAGTTCACGTCAGTACCCATGTCGGTCCAGGTGGCGGCCACTTTCTGCTTGCTATCGCGTCCATTCATCACCAGCGGGATCCACTGGGTGATCTGTTCACGGTCTTCAGAATAATGCATGCCACGGAACAGAGTACTTTTTTGCAGTGCCTGGAAACGTTTGCGCAGGAATTCAACGTTATCGTCGCCCCAGACAAAGCTCATATGCGGCGTGCTGTGAATAAAGCTTTTAGGGTTGCGCAGGTTGCCCTTCTGAACGTGGTACGCCCAGAACTGACGGGAAATCTGGAAGGATTCGTTGATCGCCACCGCTTTGGCAATGTCGATGCTGCCATCCGCCTTCTGTGGCGTATAGTTCAGCTCGGCCAGCGCAGCGTGACCGGTACCGGCATTATTCCAGCCGTTGGAGGACTCCACCGCGACATCATCGAGGCGTTCCACCATTTCAATCGACCAGTCTGGCTCCAGATCCTGCAGCCATGTGCCTAAGGTCGCACTCATTACGCCTGCACCAATCAGCAGAACGTCAACGTCTTTTCGTTCCTGAAGTTTTGCGCTATCCATGCCAGCGGCGGCTAGCGCCAGGTTTACCGCAGTGTTGCTCATGAGGCGACATCTCCTCTCTCTGTTGACCTGAAGCTCAACAGGTTCGCAGGCGAAACAGCCACGCTTCTTTCGAGCGCGTCGCGCTGTTTCTCAAAGGTTAAGACTCAGGTTTAAGTCATGGGGACGATAACGGTTAACTGCACGTTATGCATATGCATTTGAATATAACATTCTCGTATCGGAATTAAACGTTTGTTTATTTTTTAAAGGCGGAAATGATTCAGCATAAGAATTAATCAGCTCAACCCCGCTGGTATAAGGGATTTTTATCCCTTAATCAGAGAGTTATGGTAACGCAGTTGTTGCAATATTGTGAGGGTGAAAGGCAGGGGGATGATTACTTAGTGAGCTGGCTCACAACTTAACACTATGATTAAATTGGTTAAATGTGAAATTGATTTTTTATGCGGTTTTTCTGTTGCGCAATGTTTCGCCAGGTTCTGTAAAAATAATGTTACATTCCTGTGGGTCTTAAATTATCTGCCGCGTTCTGCTTTGGTCAGAAGAAAAATGCATCACGCAGCGGATAACATCATGCCTTGGACCAGAGGCGCCAGGCGAAACGGATGACGAAAAATTCAATCGCGCCGAGGATCAGGAACCACAAGCAGAAGACGATGGTGTAAAGCTGATTTACATCCTGTAAATGCAAATTCTCCTGCAGTTGCCTGGCCAGCGTGACGCCAAACTGAGGTGCTGGCAACAGCAGGGCAGAGAGAAAGCCCAGCAGCAAAATACCACCAGGGATGATTAACGTTTCAAACGGGTTTTTCATCGCAGTTTTCCTATCAATAAGCGCGGGCATTAGCGCACAAAAGGGCGCTATGGTGCAATCCCCGTGCCGCTCAAGCCTCAGAATTTTCTTCAATTCCATTCACTTAGCGACATAAATAGCGCAAGTTAAGAGTTATAGCCTTTGCTATACTTAAACCCATGATTTTACTGTCTTTTTTTTGGCGTTTTTGCGTGCTAGACTGCGCGCACTTTTTTATTACTGAACAATAGATGCGGAAAATTGCCTGTTTGAACGCTTTTTCCGCGGCATTGATTGAAAACCCATGACATTTATCGCAACTCTGATTCTGGCCTTTGGTATGTCGATGGACGCCTTCGCCGCAGCACTGGGCAAAGGCGCATCCTTGCATCGCCCGAATTTCAAAGAAGCGCTACGCACGGGCTTAATTTTTGGTGTCATTGAAATGCTGACACCGCTGATTGGCTGGGCCATTGGTCTGGCTGCCAGCCGCTACATTATGGCTTGGGATCACTGGGTGGCATTTGGCCTGTTAACCGTACTCGGCGGCCGTATGATGATGGAAGGTTTTCGTCAGACGGCGGATGAGCCGTGTGAGGCGCCACAGCGTCATGGCTTTATGGTGCTGGCACTGACAGCGGTAGCAACCAGTCTCGATGCGTTGGCGGTGGGCGTCGGCCTTGCCTTCCTGCAGGTGAATATTATTCTGACGGCAGTTACCATTGGTGCCGCCACCACTATTATGGCGACCACCGGCGTGATGGTGGGACGTTTCATTGGCCCGGTGATGGGCAAGTGGGCAGAAGTGTTGGGCGGCGTGGTGTTAATCAGTATCGGTTGTACCATCCTCATTGAGCATCTGAATCTGTTCAGCTAACTATACCCGTCATACTTCGAACCGCAGCTGCGTTGGCTGCGCGTGCTCACTCCAGTCACTTACTGATGTAAGCTCCTGGAGATTCACCCACTTGCCGCGTGATTCGGCCTTCGGCCTCACCCTTCGGCCTCACCCTTCGGGCCAGCGCAAGCGCTGTTCAAAAGCGCCGTAAGGCACTTTTGTGCTGCAATTCGAATTATTTAGGGTATTGGATCCCCATTTTTGTGATCTGGTTCAAAAATATTTGCGTGAAAAATGCGCGTTAGTTATACTTTTCGCATATTTCTTCAACAATTTTTGAGACAGGTAATCATGAAACGCTTTTTCCGCTACGTGTTCCGCGCCTATGTCGAGACCTTTAAACACGTCCCGCCAGGCGCGCTCTAAATACCCGTCATACTTCGAACCGCAGCTGCGTTGGCTGTGCGTGCTCACCCCAGTCACTTACTGATGTAAGTGACTGGGGATTCACCCGCTTGTCGCCATGCTGCGATTCGAATTATTTAGGGTATTTCACCCGTGAATGGCCCTACGATTTTCTTATCTCTCCCGCCAGTTCATCCTACTTATTGCCTCAAAAAATCCTTTCTAGCACTGGCACCATCAGTTTTTGATCTGGCTATAGCCTGACGTTATACCCCGCCACCAAACAAGCATTCGTCACCTTTTTCTCCGCATGGAATAGTCGATTCAGGCCCTCTAACCCGTCTGAAACGAGAAACATCATGCTGATCCCTCAACCCTATTTACTGTTCCTTGGCGATGTCACCGATCCACTGGCTGCTAAAACTGCGCGCGGCATTCATGTCTGGCGACCGGAGCAGTGCGTGGGCGAAATTAAACTGCCGGGCTGTACTGTCAGCCTGGGCCTGGACGTGCTCGATATTGCAACGGCAAAAGAGCGCGGCGCGAAAACGCTGGTACTGGGTACCGCGAATGCCGGTGGCTATCTGCCTGAGCACTGGCTTGAAACCGTTAAAGGTGCCATTAAAGCCGGTATGAACGTGGCCAGCGGTCTGCATCATCGTCTGGTGGATGAGCCCGAGCTGGTGGCGTTAGCGCAAGAGTTTGGTGTGGAACTGTTTGACCTGCGCCATATGCGTCCAAAACTGAATGTCGGCAGCGGTAAGAAGCGTACAGGTAAGCGAGTGCTTACTGTTGGCACCGACTGCTCGGTGGGCAAAATGTACACCTCACTGGCACTGGAAGCCGCCATGCGTGAGCGCGGCATGAAAGCTGATTTCCGTGCCACCGGCCAAACCGGCATTCTGGTGGCGGGTGAAGGGATTGCGATTGATGCGGTGATTGCCGACTTCATCGCCGGTGCGGTTGAAGCGTTGTCACCGGCCAATGACGCCGACCACTGGGATATCGTGGAAGGTCAGGGTTCCCTGTTCCATCCTTCTTATGCGGGCGTCAGCATGGGTCTGATCCATGGTGCGCAGCCGCACTGGCTGGTGATGTGTCATGAAATGGGCCGTCCACATATGCGTCATTTGCCGCATCAGCCGATGGTCAGCCTGAAAGATTGTGTTGAAGCCAACCTGCGCGCCGCTCATGTCACCAGCGACAATGTGCAACTGGCCGGTTTCGCCATCAACACCTCAAACTACAGCGAAGCGGAAGCGCGCGCCTTCTGCGCAGAAGTCAGTGCCGAATTCGGCGTGCCAGCAACCGACCCAGTGCGTTTTGGTATTGCAGATATCGCTGCACTGCTGCAGGAGCGTGGCTAATATGCGGCGCATGCAGATTGAAGTGCTTGAGCTGCCGCTGGCGCGTCCCTTTGCGATCTCACGTGGCACACGCACGGCTGTAACCGTCATCCGCGTCACGCTGGAGCAAAACGGTTTTATTGGTCGTGGCGAATGCACACCGACGCCGCGCTACGATGAAACGCCAGACAGCGTGCAGGCCGAACTGGAAACGCTGCGCGAGGATGTCGAAGCAGGCTTAAGCCGTCTCGATCTGCAACGTCGTATCTCTGCGGGTTCAGCGCGGAATGCGCTGGACTGCGCGCTGTGGCGTCTGGATGCAGCACTCGCCAAACAGACGCTGTGGCAACAGTGTGAGCGGGTTGCTCCGCCTTCGGTGATTACCGCTGAAACCTTAAGCCTCGATTCGGTTGAAAACATGGCCGCGGCGGCGGCGGATGCGGTTTCACGTGGTGCCATCCTGCTGAAAATTAAACTGAATCGCGATGAGATTCTGGAAAAGGTTGCGGCGATTCGCGCCGTTGCACCGCGTGCCACGCTGATCATTGACGCCAACGAAGCCTGGTCAGGTGTGGATCTGCACAGCCTGCTCACCGCTTTGCAAGCCTACAACATCGCCATGGTCGAACAGCCACTGCCTGCCGGTCAGGATCAGGACCTGCAACGTTTTCCCCATCCCATTCCGGTGTGTGCCGATGAAAGCTGCCACACCCGTGAAGATATCGCGCAGCTGCGCAATCGCTACGAGATGATCAACATCAAGCTGGATAAATGTGGCGGTCTGACCGAAGCCTTGGCGATGGTCGAAGAAGCACAGAAGCTGGATATGCGTTTGATGGTGGGCTGCATGTTGGGCTCTTCACTGGCGATGGAAGCCGCGCTGCCGGTGGCGATTGCCGCCGAGCATGTCGATCTGGATGGCCCGATTTGGCTGGCCGCCGATAGCTCACCTTTCCTTACCTACGCTCAAGGCCGGATCCGGCTATAACCGCACGAGGCAACGATGACGGACACTTTACTTACTCCCAACGCCGCCAGCGTTGCCGGTTCCGCGCCGGTCCTCGCGATTCAGGATCTCAGCGTCTCGTTTCGCGGCCGCAGCGGCGAAAACCAGGCTCTCAAAGGCATCAGTTTTGCGATTCATCCGGGCGAAATTGTCGCCGTGGTGGGCGAAAGCGGCTCAGGAAAATCGGTCACGTCGCTGGCGGTGATGGGCTTACTGGCAGCATCGGGGCGCATCGATCGCGGCAGCATGCAGTTCCGCGATCGCCAAGGCAAAGCGCATGCCCTGGAGAAGCTGGATGAAACACAGCGCCGTGCGTTACGCGGCCGTGAGATGGCGATGATTTTTCAGGAGCCGATGACCTCGCTCAACCCGGTATTGCGGGTAGGCGATCAGCTCACGGAAGCGCTGCGCGATCACCAGCTGTGTGATAAGCCCACGGCGGATGCACGTGCGCGTGAACTGCTGCGTCAGGTGCGTATTGCTGATGTCGATCGCATCATGAAAAGCTACCCGCATTCGCTGTCGGGTGGCATGCGTCAACGCGTGATGATCGCGCAGGCATTGGCCTGCGATCCCCAGTTGTTAATTGCCGATGAACCGACCACCGCGCTGGACGTAACGGTTCAGGCGCGCATTCTTCACATCCTGCGCGATCTGCAACGTGAAAAGCAGATGGCGGTACTGTTTATTACCCATGACATGGGCGTAGTGGCGGAAATCGCCGACCGTGTGGTGGTGATGCTGCGCGGTGAAGTGGTTGAGGAGGGTACGGTCGATGAGATTTTCAACGCCGCTCAACATCCTTACACCCAGGCCCTGCTCGCGGCGGTGCCCAAGCTCGGCGATATGCGTGAGCACAGCTGGCCGCAGCGTTTCCCATTGCTGGGTGCGCCACACAGCCATAACGCGGAACAGCGCACCGCCCGTTATGACGAAACCCCACTGCTGGATGTGCGTGGCCTGAAAGTCTATTACCCGATCCGTAGCGGAATCTTCTCCGCACTGACGCATCAGGTGCACGCGGTCGAGCAGATCGACTTCAGCTTATGGCCGGGGGAAACCTTAGCGATTGTCGGCGAAAGTGGCTGTGGCAAATCCACCACTGGCCGTGCGCTGATGCGCCTGATCAACAGCCATGCCGACAGTATCCATTTTCAGGGCAGTGAAATCGCCGATCTCAAAGAAGCGCAGTTCCAGCCGCTGCGTCGTGAAATCCAGATGGTGTTTCAGGACCCGTATGCCTCACTCAATCCACGACTCACCGTTGGGTTCACCATTGCGGAACCCCTGCTGCTGCACGGTTTGGTGAAATCGCTGGAGGAAGCCACGCCGCAGGTCAATGCCTTGCTGAAAAGCGTCGGTCTGTTACCGGAACATGCCCAGCGTTACCCGCATGAATTCTCTGGTGGCCAGCGTCAGCGCATCGCCATCGCGCGTGCCATGGCGTTGAAACCCAAAGTCATCATTGCCGATGAAGCGGTGTCCGCACTGGATGTATCGGTGCAGGCGCAGGTGGTGAATCTGATGATGGATCTGCAACAGCAAACCGGCGTGGCATGGATTTTCATCTCGCATGATATGGCGGTGATAGAACGCATCGCCAATCGCGTGGCGGTGATGTACCTCGGCCAGATTGTTGAACTGGGGCCACGTCAGTCGGTGTTTAACCAACCGCAACATCCTTATACCCAACGTCTGCTGGCCTCGGTGCCGGTGGCCGATCCACAGAACCGTCAACCCCGCATTTTCGAAGACAGCGAGATCCCCTCGCCGCTGCGCAAAGTGGGCGAAACGGTCACAAAACCCCGTTATCGCCAGGTTGCGCCGCAACACTGGGTCGCTGACGACATTGCATCGCGTTAACGCTCAATACCAGGAGATTTCATGAAATCGAATTTTCGCCGTGCTTCACTGGCTGTTGGATTGACCCTCGCGCTGGCTGCTGCCGCGCAGGCGCAGGATCTGCGCATCTCAATGTATGCAGATATCACCGGGCTGGACCCGCATGATACCTCGGACAACGTCAGCTACTCCGTACAGAGCGGTATCTTTGAACGTCTGTTCCAGTTTGATGCCAAGATGAAGCTGCAACCCTGGCTGGCGACCAGTTACACCAGCAATGACACCGCCACCGAATTTACCCTGACGCTGCGTAAAGGCGTCACCTTCCAGGACGGCACGCCTTTTGATGCCGAGGCGGTAAAAGCCAACCTTGAACGCCTGGCCGATCAAACCAAAGGGCTGAAGCGTAATAGCCTGTACAAGATGATTGCCAAGGTCACGGTGCTGGCACCGGATCAGGTGAAAATCGATCTCAACCAATCTTTTGGTGCCTTCATCAACACTCTGGCGCACCCGTCGGCGGTGATGTGGAGCCCGGCGATCCTCAAGCAGTATCCAGAAGAAGCCCAGTTGCGCTTACATCCGGTCGGCACTGGCCCGTTCAAGTTTGTCGAGTGGCAGCCAGGCAAAGCGGTTTCGCTGGTGAAGTATGACGGCTACTGGCAGAAAGGCTGGCCGAAGGTGGATAAAGTGACCTTCTCACCGAGCCCAGAAGACGCAACGCGCGTAGCGGCGCTGAAATCAGGGCAGGTCGATGCGATCTGGCCACTGCCATCGGACCTGATCGCCACCGTGCAGAGCGACAGCAAATTGGCGATCCAGCGCGATCCGAGCATTTACCTCTATTACATGGCGATCAACACCCAGCATAAACCGCTGGCCGACGTGCGAGTGCGCCAGGCGATTAACTACGCCATCGACCGCGATCTGTGGCTGAAAGTGGCGTTCGCCGGTATGGGTAAAGCGGCTACCTCTGCCATGCCAGAGGGGGTGCAGTTCTACCAGAAGCAGACTGAGCCAAACTACCGCTATTCCGTCGACCAAGCCAAAGCACTGCTAAAAGAGGCGGGATATCCGAACGGGCTGGATCTTAAACTCTGGACCACCAATGCCACCGCCAGCGTGCGTGCAGCACAGGTATTGAAAGCGCAGCTGGCGACTGTCGGCATTCGCGCCACCGTGACGCCAATGGATTCCGGCACGCGCAACGCCAAGCTGTGGGGCGTGAAAGATCCGAAGCAGGCAGAATTTGACCTTTACTACGGTGGCTGGTCAACCTCGACCGGTGATGCAGACTGGGCGCTGCGTCCGCTGTATGCCACCGAATCCTGGGTGCCAACCTCGTATAACGTTTCCTACTTCAGCAACCCGGATGTGGATAAAGCCATTGCCGGTGGTTTAGCCACGGCCGATCCGGCCAAGCGCGGCGCAGCCTATGCCGAAGCGCAGAAACTGTTGTGGAAAGATGCACCTGTCGCCTTCCTCGGCACGCCAGATAACCTGGTGGGTAAACGCAGCAACCTGAGCGGTGTGNCAAGCGCGGCGCAGCCTATGCCGAAGCGCAGAAACTGTTGTGGAAAGATGCACCTGTCGCCTTCCTCGGCACGCCAGATAACCTGGTGGGTAAACGCAGCAACCTGAGCGGTGTGTCGATGCTGCCGGATGGCAATTTCCTCTATACCCAAGCTTCTTTCAAATAAGCACATAACGTAGCGGCGCGATTTATCGCGCGCTTTTCAAACAGCGCGATGAATCGCGCCGCTACCGATTATGGCGATATTGAACGCATTAGATTAAAGGAAGCGCATGTTCGCATACATCATTCGTCGACTACTGGAGATGATCCCCGTCCTGCTGGTGGTCTCGCTGCTGGTGTTCGGCTTTATCAAGCTGCTGCCGGGCGATCCGGCGCGCATTTACGCCGGACCTGATGCGCAGATCGAAGCGGTCGAAGCCGCACGCCAGCATCTCGGTCTCAACGATCCGCTGCCGCAGCAGTACGTTAACTGGATCGGTGGATTACTGCGTGGCGATCTTGGTGTGACCTATCGCACCCAACAGCCGGTGCTGGACGTCATCAAACAGGGCTTTATGCCTACGCTGTGGCTGGCGCTGGCAGGGTTTGCCTGGTCAGTGATCCTCGGCTTGTTCCTCGGCGTTTTCGCGGCGCTTAAACGCGGAAAATGGCAGGACTGGACGCTAATGAGCGTCGCCGTGGGCGGCATCTCAATGCCGACCTTCTGGCTGGGGTTACTGCTGATCCAGTTCGTCGCCATGCCGTTTGGTCTGTTTTCGGTCAGTGGTTTCAATAAAGCCAGTGACATCATTCTGCCCGCCATCACTCTCGGTTCCTCCGTGGCCGCCGTGATGGCGCGCTTCACCCGTTCCGCCTTCCTCGAAGTGGCACAGGAAGATTATGTGCGCACGGCCAAGGCCAAAGGGCTACGCAACCGGCTGGTAACGTGGAAACACGTGATGCGTAACGCACTGATCCCGGTGATCACCATGTTGGGTCTACAGTTCGGTTTTCTGCTCGGTGGATCGATCGTGGTGGAGAGTGTCTTCAACTGGCCGGGATTGGGCTGGCTGTTGATCGAGTCGATCAAAGCACAGGATCAACCAGTGATTCAGGCGTTGGTGATGCTGTTCGTGTTTGAATTTATTGTGATTAACCTGCTGGTGGATCTGCTTTACGCCGTGGTCAACCCAGCCATTCGCCTGCGACAGGAGTCGTGATGAGTACACAATCTCTGTCTGCCGCATCACCTCAGAGCATTCGCTCGCCGTGGCGCGATTTTCTGCACGCCTTCGTGCGCAACCCGCTGGCGCTGGTGTCAGGCGGTTTTGTCTTGTTGCTGGTGCTGGTGGCGATTTTTGCCCCGTGGCTGGCACCCTGGGGCCCGATGGCACCGGACTGGATGGCGCTGTCATCACCGCCGTCCTCGGCACACTGGATGGGCACTGATGAACTGGGACGCGACCTGCTAAGCCGCATCATCTATGGTGCGCGCATTTCGCTCTATGTCGGCGTGCTGTCGGTGACGTTGGGCATGGTAGTCGGTGTGTTCTTCGGCTTGCTGGCGGGCTATTACGGCCGCTGGGTGGATATGCTCATCATGCGCGGTGCTGATGTGCTGTTCGCTTTCCCGGGCATGCTGCTGGCGATTGCGGTGGTGGCGATTCTCGGTCCGGGACTGAATAATGTGATCATTGCCGTGGCGGTGTTTAGCGTCCCGGTGTTTGCCCGCATTGTGCGTGCCTCCACCTTGTCACTAAAACAAGCGGCCTACGTGGAAGCGGTGCGCTGTGCGGGCGCGCCAGATCGGGTGATTCTGCTGCGCCATATTCTGCCGGGTACGCTCTCCAATGTGATTGTCTATTTCACCATGCGCATCGGCACCAGTATTCTGACGGCAGCGGGCTTGAGTTTTATTGGCCTCGGTCCAGAACCCGATGTGCCAGAGTGGGGGAATATCCTGGCGATGAGCCGCAGCATGATGATGGCGGGCTTATGGCACGTCAGTGTCTTCCCCGGCCTGGCGATCTTTATTACCGTACTGGCGTTCAACCTGCTGGGTGATGCGCTGCGCGATACGCTCGATCCTAAACTGAAGAGCTAAACATGGATTTTCAACAACTGCAGCGCGACTTGCTGCTGCAACGCTGGCGCAGTGAGCGACAGCTGGGACAACCGCGCAGTGCCTGTGGCCCGACCAATCGCATCAGCGATGTGCCCGGCGTGCGCGTCGGCCATCACACCTTAGACAACGGTGAGATGCAAACTGGCGTCACGGCAATTGTGCCGCCCGGCGACAACCTGTTCCTCAACCCATTACCCTGCGGTGCGGCGGTATTTAACGGTTTCGCCAAGCCGGTTGGACTGGTGCAAGTGGAAGAGTTGGGAGTACTGCAAACGCCGATCTTACTGAGCAACACGCTGGCGGTGGGCACGCTGTTTACCACTCTGGTGCGCGATGCTATCAGCCGCAACCCGGAACTAGGCCGCAGCCTGCCCACGGTGAACCCGTTAGCGTTGGAGTGCAATGACGGCTGGCTGAATGATATTCAGGCATTAGCGGTGACCGAAGCCATGGCGCAGCAGGCACTGGATTCCGCCGAGACCGATTTCGCGCGTGGCAGCGTCGGAGCGGGGCGCGGCATGAGCTGCTTCAGTCTGAAAGGCGGCATCGGTACCGCATCTCGCCTCATTCCTTCCCTGAATGCCACGCTCGGCGTGCTGGTGCTGGCCAATTTTGGTGCGCTCACCGCCCTGACGCTTGATGGTGTGCGCCTTGGCGAGATGATTGCCCCGTTGTTGCCAGAGCTGACACCACAGCGTGACGCCGGTTCCATCATCATTATCATGGCCACCGATGCCGCGCTGGATGCGCGCCAGTTGAAGCGTATCGCTAAACGCGCTGGGGCGGGGTTAGGGCGTTTGGGCAGCTATTGGGGACATGGATCCGGTGATATCGCCGTGGCCTTTTCTACCCAAACCACGCCACAGCCGCCGGAAGATGCCGCGCTGGAACCGCTGCTTGCCGCCGCCGCCGATGCTACTGAACACGCGGTGTTAGATGCCTTACTGAGCGCTGAGGCGGTCAGCGGTTTTCGCGGGCATCACCGACCGTCATTGACGGAAGTACTGGATAAACTGGCGACGACATCTCGGTCGGCATAAATGCCGCCCCTACAAAAACATGTGATACCCGTAGGGTCGCCATTTATGGCGACCTTGTTCATCACCGCACGGAACTAACATAACCTCATGAAAATCTTTATCTCTGCCGATATTGAAGGTATTGCGGGCGTGATGCGTCCGGAGCAGTGCTCGCCTGGCCATGCGGAGTACCAGCTGGCGCGTGGACTGATGGAACAAGAGGTGAATGCCGCCATTGACGGTGCCTTCGCAGGCGGAGCCACCGAAGTGGTGGTCGCAGACAGCCACGCGCAAATGACCAACCTGCGTGCGGAAAACATCGATCCGCGCGCGCGTATGGTACAGGGCAAACCGCGCGGTTTATCGATGGTGGAAGGCATTGAGCAGCAGCCGTTTGATGGCCTGTTTTTTATCGGCTATCACAGCGCGGCGGGTGAACCCGGCGTACTGGCTCACACCATCAATGGTCGTGCGTTCTGGCGTATCCACATCAACGGTAAAGTGATGGGGGAAAGCGATATTTATGCCGCTGCCGCTGCCGAGCAGGGTACGCCGCTGTGGTTAGTCAGTGGCGATGATCAGTTGCAGGGCTGGATAGCGGAGCACTATCCGTCAGTGGATTATGTCTGCGTGAAACGCGCGATCTCTCATACCTGCGCCGAATCCATCAGCCCGCAGGCGGCACAGCACGCCATTCGCCATGCCGCTACGGCCGCTGTACAGCGCGCCCGCCAGGTCAGCACCACACGCCTGACGGCACCCTATGAGATGCAATTACAGGCCAGCAAACCGGTATTAGCGGATTTATTCAGTTTGATTCCCGGTGTGACGCGCATCGATGCGGTGACCGTTGGGTATCGTGCCGATCAGATGGGCACCTTGATCAGCCTGCTCAGTGCCTTCTCCTATCTGGCGAGTACGCAGTCGTAGTTTTGGTGCGCATGAATGCGCACCTAACAAAACCGCGCACAATCGTCGTGGGGTCGCCATTTATAGCGACCCTTACTTCAGCAACGGAGATGCAACGCTTAGGGATATTCTTTGCAGGTCGTACCGCATTTCCTGCTGGCTTTTGGTAACCTGCGCGCAATTTATATATAACAACGAGGCAGTCATGCAACTCTGCAGTTTTTATCTTATTGACCAGGAAAGAAAAAGTTACGGAATCGCCTTAAATGAGGGCGTCATTGACCTCGGTTTACGCCTTGGCAGCGAATGCCCAGACCTGAAATCGTTGTTGCAACGCGGCGCGCTAAGCGACCTCGAGGCTTTTCGCACGCAGCCGGTTGATTACCCGTTCAGCGCGATCCGCTTCCTGCCAGTGGTGGAAAATCCTGGTAAAGTGTTCTGTGTTGGCATGAACTACGCTGACAAACGCAAAGAGTTTGCGGAGACTATCGAAGCCCCGACGCTGTTTGTCCGTTTTGCCGATTCACTGGCGGGGCATGAGCAGCCGTTGCTGAAACCGGCCACCACCCAAGAGTTCGATTACGAAGGTGAGCTGGCGGTGATCATCGGTAAAGCAGCTTATCAGGTCAAAGCTGCGGATGCCCTGCAGTACGTGGCCGGTTACAGCTGCTTTATGGATGCCACAGTGCGTGACATGCAGTTCACCTGGTTTACCGCCGGGAAAAACTGGCAGCAGACCGGCGGTTTTGGTCCGTGGATGACCACCGCGGATGAGATCCCCGATCCGCAGCAGCTGGCGATCAAAACCTGGTTAAATAAGCGCGAAGTGCAGAACGACACCACCGCCAGCATGGTGCATCCGGTGGCGAAAATCATCGAGTACATCTCTGCGTTCAGCCCACTGTCGCCGGGCGATGTGATCATCACCGGTTCACCGGGCGGCGTGGGTAAAAAGCGTACGCCACCGCTGTTTATGTTCCCGGGTGATGAGATAGAAGTGGAAATAGAGAAGATAGGTCGTCTACATCATTACATTGCTTAACGCCCGTCATACTTCGAGCCGCAGCTGCGTTGGCTGCGTGTGCTCACCCCAGTCACTTACTCATGTAAGCTCCTGGGGATTCTCCCACTTGCCGCGTGATTCGGCCTTCGGCCTCACCCTGCGGGCCAGCGCAAGCGCTGTTCAAAAGCGCCGTAAGGCACTTTTGTGCTGCAACTCGAATTATTTAGGGCGAGCTGTCTGTAAAAATCTTACCACGCGGCTGCGGTTCAACTGCAGCCGCAGTGCCTCACCTTCGCGCGATATCACAAACCGCTTCTCCCACGGCCCATCCTGCGCGGTGGCTAACACCCGCCCCCCACCCAGCGATTGCAAACTGGCGCGTATCGCCGCCGGGCCGATGCCCATGATTAGACTGTCGCCTTCAATCACCATTTCACTGCGCCACGGCTGTGCAAACCAGCGGCCTTGCATTTGCTCAAGGCTGGCACGGTCTGCTTGCACCGGCACAAACCGACGTGGTGCATGACCAATTTCACCGACAATCGCTGCACCCTCATGGCGTAGCTGCATCGGGAAGGTGCTGGAGAGTGAGACCGCATCGCCATGCGCATCGGCACGCCATAAGGTTTCACCCGCACCGAGCCAGGTTGCGGTCACGCCGTTGATCTCCAGCCAGTCGGCGGCGTCCTCCGCCACATACAGGCCAGGCGTAAGATCGTGCCCTTTCTCCGGCAGGGTGCGATTGAGTAGCGCCGCCATCACGCGCAGGGCGCTTTCCGAGGTCGCGACATCCTCGCGATTCGCGACAATCGCCACACCCAGTTTCAGCTCCGGGTGCAGCAGGAAATAACTTTTATATCCGGCATGCGATCCACCGTGACCAAACAGCGTCTGGCTGCCCAACGTGGTGCTGGTGATGCCCAACCCATAGCCGCTGATGCGGCCATCATTCAGGCTGCGCGGTGCGGTCAGGCGTTGCAGCACGCCCGCGCCTGCACCGTTGTCTGCCAGCAGGCTTTGCAGCCAGCGCGTCAGATGGTGAATGCTGCCCGTGACACTGCCAGAGGCAGAGAGATGCAAACCAGCGCTGGCGAGCTGCCACTGTGCGCCGTTTTGCCAGTATCCCGGCACCAGCCCCGGCACGACATCAAACCAGGTTTCCGGCGCGATCAAATTGATATCCAGCGGCTCACACACATACTGTTGCAGCAGATCGTTGAACAACACACCTTTGGCTTTGAGCGCTTCCTCCACCAGACGATAGCCTGTGTTGGTGTATGAAATCTCGCTGCCGGGCGCGTAATTGAGGTCGCCTTTCTGCGCGATAAATTCCAGTAACTCTGCGGCGCTGGTGGCGTTGTACACCGACAATCCCAGCAGCGACAGGGTTTCACGCACGTCGGGCAAGCCGCTGCTCATATCCAGCGCCTGGCCGACGGTAATCTGGCCGTTGGCCCCAGTCAGCTGCGGCAGATGCTGGGCCAGCGTATCTTCCAGTTGCAGATAGCGACGGCCTGGCCCGGTCACCAGAGCGGCAAACAGATGCTTGGTGATCGAGGCAAAACGCACCACGCTGTCGGCGCTGAAGGGCGTTTGCTGGGCTAAATCAGCCAGCCCGGCGCAGTGGGTGGAATGAATCTGATGGGCATCAAACAGCACCACCGCGCCGCCCGGCGCGCCTGGTTGCTGCCAGCTTTGGGTAATCTGTTGTGCCACCTCTGCGGCCTGTTGCCAGTTTGCGGTCATGCCGGTTCCTCCAGCGTCATGCTGAGATCGAAGAGTTGAGCGGTATGCGGATGTTGGATGCGCCGCGCGCGCAAATCATCCGCGCTCAGTTGCTCCACCATCTCACCCTGCTGCATCACCCCAATGCGCTGACACAGATGCGTCACCACCGCGAGGTTATGCGTCACCATAATGTAGGTGAGTTTGCGCTCAGAGCGTAGATCGCTGAGTAAATTGAGGATTTCGGCCTGTACCGACACATCCAGTGCGGAGGTCGGTTCATCCAGCAGCAGTACTTCTGGCTCGGCGATCAGGGCGCGGGCAATCGCCACACGCTGGCGCTGGCCGCCCGACAGTTGATGCGGGTAGCGGAAACGCACGGCGGCAGGCAGGCCAACTTCACTTAATGCCTGGCTGATGCGCTGCTCCGCGCGATCAAGCTGATGCACTAATAACGGCTCATGCAGAATGCGATCAATGGTTTGACGCGGATGCAGCGAACCGAACGGGTCCTGGAACACCATCTGCACCTGGCGATAGAAGGCGCGGCTGCGTTTAGCACTCAGCTGCATGCCGCCATACTGCATACTGCCTTGCCAGTCGGCATTCAGTCCGGCCAGCGCGCGTAAAATGGTGGATTTACCCGAGCCGCTTTCGCCGACCATGCCAAAGCTTTCGCCGTTCGCGACGGCAAAGCTGACATCTTTCACCACCTGGTGCGCACCAAAGGCAATGCGTAGGTTATCGATTTGAATCATGGAGTTGCCTGTTAATTCTGAATGTTCTTTATCACGGTGCGCATAAATGCGTCATCGTGGCCCGTGCGGTCATTGGCCAAGTGCGCATAAATGCGCACCCTACGGGTTTGTAGGGGCGGCATTTATGCCGACCGTGTTACCAGGCGCTGGATTATTCCCGCCACGCCGCATCGCGCTGTAGTACCGGTAAACGCTCGCGAGGATGTTTCAACGACGGCAAACAGGCCAGTAACCCGCGCGTATACGGATGCTGTGCCTGCTGCAATTGTCCGGCCTCCAACAGCTCGACAATACGTCCGGCATACATCACCGCCACGCGATCGCAGAAGTGCGACACCAGCGGCAGATCGTGACTGATCAGGATCAACCCCATACCGCGCGCCGACACCAGATCGTCAATCAACTTAAGGATCTCCGCCTGCACCGTGGCGTCCAGTGCGCTGGTGGGTTCATCCGCAATCAGTAATTCCGGGTCCGGTGCCAGCATCATGGCAATCATCACGCGTTGGCCCATGCCGCCCGACACTTCATGGGGGTAGCGTTTCGCCACCGCGGCCGCATCACGAATCTTCACCTGCTCCAGCAGGTCAATCGCCGCCAGCATCGCGGCTTTGCGGCTGCCGCCCTTGTGCTCGCGCCAGGCTTCGGCAATCTGCTGTCCAATGGTCATCACCGGATTGAGCGAATATTTTGGGTCCTGCAGGATAAAGCCCACGCGCTTACCGCGAATCTGACGCAGCACTTTCTCGCTGGCACCGCGCAGATCAATACCATCGAAACGCAGCACATCGGCGTTCACTTCGGCGTTGCCGGGCAAGAGCTGCATCAGGCTGCGTGCGGTCAGGGATTTGCCCGAACCACTCTCGCCAACGATGGCGAACTTCTCGCGGCCGACGCTAAAACTCACGCCGCGGACCGCTTCAAAGGTTTCAGTGCGACTGCGAAACGCAATACGCAGGTTTTCAATTTCCACCAACATTTAGCGCTCCTTGGGATCCAGCACGTCACGCAGACCGTCGCCGAGAAAGTTAAACGCCAGTGAGGTCAGGAAAATCGCGATACATGGCATCAGCGGCACCCACCATTCGCTGAACAGGAAGCGGCGTGCGGTGGCAATCATCGTGCCCCACTCTGGCGAAGGGGGCTGTGCGCCCATACCGAGGAAGCCCAGGCTGGCGGCAGTGATGATGATGGAACTCATATCCAGCGTGATGCGCACAATCAGGCTCGGCACACACAACGGCATAATGTGGCGCAGGATAATGCGCATTGGCGAGGCACCGGTCAGCCGGCTGGCAGCGATAAAATCGCTGTGGCGGAATTGCAGGGTCTCTGCACGTGCCAGACGGGCATACGGCGGCCAGGCGGTTAAGGCAATCGCCAGAATCGCACTCTCCACGCCGGGCTTGAGGGCGGCGACAAACGCCAGCGCCAGAATCAAACGCGGAAAGGCGAGAAAGATATCGGTAATACGCATCAAGGCCTTATCGACAATCCCCCCGGCATAACCCGCGATACAACCAATCAGCAGGCCGAGCGGGGCGGTCAACACCACCACCGCGATCACCATGCCAAGTGTAGTGCGTCCGCCGTAGATAATTCGCGTCCAGACATCACGGCCCAGCTCATCGGTGCCGAGCCAGTGAGCCGCAGACGGCGCAGCTAAGCGGTTTTCCAGATGCTGAACACTGGGGTCAAACGGCGTTAACCACGGAGCAAACAACGCCAGCAGCAGCATCACGGCAATCACCGCTAATCCGGCCATCGCCAGCGGGTTGCTGCGCAGACTGAGCCACAGGCGATAACGACGGCCCCACACCGCCTGACGGCGATTTGCTGGCGTGTCGTCCAACAGCCAGTCACGAGAGAAGAAAATCATTTTACGCGCGGGTCCCAAAGTCGATAAAGAAGGTCAGCCAGCAGGTTGAGCAGCACATACACCGTTCCCACCAATAGCGTTGCACCCACTACGGGGTTCATGTCGGCGTTCATCAGAGAAGTGGTGAGATACTGGCCGAGACCAGGCCAGGCGAAGACGTTTTCCGTCACCACCGCACCTTCCAGTAAACCGGCATAGGTCAGCGCCAGCACGGTCACCAGCTGCACGGCAACGGTAGGAAACGCATGCCGCCATATCACCCGGCGTGATGACAATCCCTTGGCCCGCGCGGTGATCACGAACTCGCCGCTCAATGCATTGAGCATGAAGGTGCGCGTCATACGCGTGATGTAGGCCATGCTGAAGTAAGCGAGGATTAACACTGGCTGCGCCATGTGCGCCAGCGCATCCCAGAAGGCATCGGTCTCACCCGCCAGCAACGAGTCGATGGTGAGGAATCCGGTGACCTGCGGCACCATATCCTGCCAGATGATGTCTTGCCGACCTGGGCCGGGCGCGATGCCCAACACGGCGTAGAACACCAGAAGACTGAGTAACGCCAGCACGAACACCGGCAGCGAGTGTCCTGCCAGACACACCACGCGGATGGTCTGATCCACCCAGGTGCTCTGCCGCACTGCCGCCCACACGCCGAGCGGGATGCCGATCAGTGCGGCGATAATGATTGCGGCCGTGGCCAGCTCCATGGTGGCGGGGAAGAAGCGCGCAATATCGGTGGTGACCGGGTTCGAGGTCAGAATCGATCGCCCCAGATCGCCATGTAACAGCTGGTTGAGGTAATGACCAAACTGGATGTAAAGGGGCTGATCCAGCCCCATTTCCACCCGCACGCGATCCACTACCGACTGCGGTGCGTTATCACCCACCGCCGCCAGCACCGGATCGGTGGGCATCACGCGACCAATAAAGAAGGTCAGTACCGACAAACCAAACAGCGTCAGCACCAGGCTTCCCAGAGTGCTGACGATTTTTTTCAGTAATGGCATCAGGCTTTTTTCACCTGATCATACGGCCACTGCTCCAGCACGGTCATGTGTACATCTTTGATATTCTTGCCGCAGGCGATATTTTTGGTTTTCTGCATCATGAAGATAAACGGACTCTTCTCACGGCCTAACTGCTGAATCTGCTGATAGAGCGCGATGCGTTTGGCCGGATCCGGCTCGTGCAACGCCTGTTCTGTCAACTTATTAAACTCGTCATCAGACCAGCTGCAGCGCCATGCCAGGGTGCGTGCACGTGCGTTGTCGCTGTTATCGGTATTGACGCAGAAAGCTTCGGTGTTGGAGTTAGGATCGAAATAGTCTGCACCCCACACGGTGAGCGCCAACTGATGCTGACGGGCACGCATTTTGGTCAACACCTGACGGTTCTCGGCGGCAATCAGCGACACTTTGATACCAATCGCACCCAGCTGCGTCTGAATGGCCTGGGCAATATCTGGATAAGGCTGCATGGAGTAGTGGTCGAGGGTGATCTCAAAGCCATTCGGATAACCGGCTTCTGCCAGCAGTGACTTGGCTTTCGCCACATCTTTGTGGAATGGCGTGTCGTCCAGCGCGGCGGGGAAGCCACTCGGCAGGAAACTTTGATGGGTGATAAAGCTCATCGACAGAATGTTTTTCTGGATGCTGTCGTAGTCCAGCGCCCACTTCAGGGCCTGCCACACCTGAGGTTTTTTCAGGTATTCGTTATTGGTGTTGCATGACATCAGCATGATGGCCGACAGCGATTGATTTACCAGAGACACGCTGCTGTCGTTTTTCAGCGGCAAAAGCTGTTCAGTGGTGAGGTCGTAGGCCGCATCGACATCGCCTTTCTTCACCATCAACGCCTGCGCGGCTGGGTCAGCAATGTGCTTGAGGATCACGCGCTTAATCTTGCTCTGCGCGGCATATTGCGGGCTCAGTTCAAGAATCACCGTCTCACTGGCCTTCCAGGTGCGCAGAGTGAAAGCACCCGAACCGGCGCTGTGCTGCTTCAGCCAGGCATTACCAAAGTCATTGTTCTGCTGATTGGCTTCACAGGCTTTTTTCGACACGATGCTGCCCACGGTGGCGGACAGGCAGTACAACAGGAAGGTTTCTGCTGCGGGTGCGCCGAGTTTCATCTCTACGGTATGGGCATCTTTCGCCGTCACCAACTGGGTGACGTTGTCTTTGGTGAAGCCAAACTGGTTGATGATAAAGGCCGGGCTTTTATCCAGTTTAACGATACGTTCAATCGAATAGGCGACGTCTTCTGCCGTCAGTGGCGTACCGTCGGCGAATTTTGCCGCCGGATCGAGGTGGAAGGTGTAAGTGCCGTTATCGCTGCTGACATCCCAGCTTTTGGCCAGTTGGCCGACGATTTTTTCCGCGTGCTGCGGATCGGGCATCACCAACTTTTGGTACATGTTGCCGCAGATTTGGCCGCCAGTGGCTTCGAAGCTTTCATGCGGGTCAAGGCTGGTAATGTTGTCGAGCTGCATGGCCATCACCAACATGCTGGGTGGGGTATCGGCAAATGCAGTGTTAAGGCTGAGGTAGGAAAAAGCAGGTACGGCTGCGCATCCTGCGAGAAAACGTCTTCTGGTTACCATGACAACTCCAAGTTATTGATTATTAAAATTAAATTATTTTATTTTGCTGTTTTATGTCTTGACTTTCCCCGTGTGCAGGGGGATTAATAATGGGATTAAGTCATTTGTTTCACGCTTGAATGCTTGCCTCTTTTTGGTGCAACCTGCCCCGCTAATTGGCAGCGCTTGCGCTTTCTCCCGAACCTGGAACCGATACAACATGTCTGACACGCTTAACCTCGACATACCGGTCTTTGACGGTCACAACGATGTGCTCAATAAACTGTGGCAGCACCATCAGCCTGATGCGGTGCAGGCATTTCTGCAGGGCACCGGCCGTGGCCAAATGGATCTTCCCCGTATCCGCCAAGGAAATATGGTAGGTGGGATTTTTGCCACCTGGGTGCCGTCACATCCTCTGATTGCAAGAAGTGCGCCAGACCTCTCAGATTTTCCTCAGGAAATTATTGGCGCTGCGCGTGAGGCGACTTTTTCGATGCTGGCGCTGCTGCTGCGTATTGAGCAGGCTTCTGCAGGGCAGGTGAAAATTTGCTGCAGCGCGCGCGACATTCGCGAGTGCATGGCGAAAGGCATGCTGGCGGTGGTGATGCATGTGGAAGGGGCCGAAGCGCTCGATACTCATGGTGAGCTGCTGGATATTCTCTATGCCAGCGGCTTACGTACCCTGGGGCCACTGTGGAGCCGTCCGAATCAGTTTGGTGATGGCGTGCCGTTCCTTTACCCCTCATCACCGGATATCGGCAACGGTCTGACGGCAGCGGGCAAGCAATTGGTGCGCGACTGTAACCGCCGCCGCATCATGGTTGATCTGTCGCACATGGATGAAAAAGGCTTCTGGCATACCGCGGAAATCAGTGATGCACCGCTGGTGGCGAGCCACTCCAATGCCCATGTCATTAGCGCTCAATCGCGCAACCTCACCGATCGCCAGCTGGCGGCGATCAAAGAAACCCACGGCTTTGTTGGTGTCAACTTCGCGGTGCCATTCCTGCGGGAAGATGGCGACCGTCATGCGCCGACCACCGTTGATGCCATCGTGCAGCACGTGGAATATCTGCTGGAAAAAGTGGGCGAAGATGGCGTGGGCTTTGGCTCTGATCTGGATGGCGCGACCATGCCGGGGGATATGAAAGATGTCGCCGGTTTCCCGTTGATCGTCAACGCATTGGCGGCACGCGGTTATTCGCGTGAGCTGCTGGAAAAAATCTGCCACGGCAACTGGCTGCGAGTGCTCGAAGCCACCTGGGGCGAATAATCATGCGGCTGCGTCATATTGAGGTGTTTCAGGCGATTGTGCAGACCGGCAGCATCAGTGCGGCGGCGCGATTGCTGAATGTGTCGCAGCCGAATGTCAGCCGGGTACTGAATCATGCAGAACAGCAACTGGGTTTCGCGCTGTTTGAGCGGCGGGCGCAAGGGATGATTGTTACCGCAGAAGGGCGGCGTTTGTTACCGGAAGTGGAAGATCTCTACCAGCGTTTGCAGTCGATTACCCAGCTAACCGAGCAGCTGCGACGCGGCGAGGGACAAATTGTCCGTGTCGGTGCGGCACATGCTTTTGGTCAGATGGTGTTAGCCCCGGCGCTGGTGAACTGGCGTCAACAAGCGGCGTCGGTGAGCGTGGAGTTAGTGACCGAGCACTTCAGTACGCTGTGCCAGATGATCATGGATAATCAGCTCGATTTTGCACTGGTGTTTGGTCAGCAGGTGGATGCCGATTTGCTGGCGGAGCCGCTGTTTCAATCCTCGATGGTGGCGTTATTGCCGCAGCACCACACCTATAACGCCCCCGCCACGCTGGAGTGGCTGTGCGCCAATAACCTGTTGATGATGCAGAATCATGACCCGCTGGGCCGCGTGTTGCATCGCGCCCTGCGTGATAAAGGTCTGGACCCGGCGGTGTCACTGTCGATTAAAACCTACTCGGTGATTGCGGATATGGTGCTGGCGGGCGGCGGTGTCGGCGTGGTGGATCTGTTCACCGCCTGCCGCTATGCCGACCAACTGAAATTACTGCCAGTGGCACAGCCGCTGCCGTTTGAAGTGATGCTGATCAGCCGCCGCGATCAGCCGCAATCGCAATCAACGTTGCAGTTAAAGCAGGTGATTCGCAATAAGTTATGGGAAATTGCACGTCAGTGTGAAACGCGGTTTTTTACCAGGTCGGCATAAATGCCGACCCTACGAAATCACGTGAGATCGCTGTAGGGTGCGCATTAATGCGCACCTGGATTACACCCCATCCGTAATCGGTTTACGCACTAACACCAAATACGCCAGCGCACCTACCACCGCCACACCGGCACAGATCATCAGCGCCAGGCTAAACGACTTCGTGGTATCCAGCACCCAACCGGTGATCACCGGGGCGAACGAGGCGAAGACAAAGCTGGCGAAGTTCTGGATGCTGCCTACTGAAGCCGTCATACGCGCGGTGACGTTGGCGTGAATCAAGCCCCAGCACGATGTCCCGGCAAAGTGGATACAGAACAGGGCCATACCGATCAAGGTAACGGCGCTGGTGGTATCTGTGGCGCGGGTGACGAAAGTCGTGAAGGCCGCAGACAGCAGCATGCCGCTGACAATCGACACCTTACGTACTTTCACCGCATCCATGCCGCGACGCACCAGTGCATCCACCACATAGCCATTCAAGAGCATGCCAGCTGCACCAAACAGGAATGGAATCGCCGCCAGCAAACCGGTACTTTTCAGATCCAGATGATAAGTGGATTGCAGATAACCCGGCAGCCAGGCAATGTACAGCCAAGCGGTGTAGTTAATGCCGCTGAAGCCAATCATCATGCCCCACATGGTGCGCTGCTTAAACAGGCCACGCCACTCGGCAAAGCTCAGCGGCTCTTTGCGTGAGGCCACGCTGCCCGCCTGCAAATAGTGGATCTCTTCCGCGCTCAGCTTGCTGTTATCGCGGTTGCGATACATCAGATACCAGCCGATGGCGAGGAACATGCCGAGCACGCCGATGGTGACGAACATGCCGCGCCAGCCCATTACCAACATCATGGCGGCCAGAATCGGAGGCGCAACGGATAAGCCGATCATCGAGGCGGCGTTAAATATGCCCATCGGCATACCGCGATCTTTGATGTTGAACCAGTCGTTGATCACTTTAACGCCGCACGGGTTCATCGGCGCTTCACCGATACCGAGCCCGATACGCACCAGCACAAACTGGGTGAAGTTATGCACCAGACCGGCCGCCGCCTGGAACAGTGACCAGATAAACATCCCCAGTGCCAGCATGATGCGTGGCCCTTTGCGATCAAGCAGTGCACCACAGGGCAGCTGCGCTAAACCGTAAGCCAGCGAAAAGGCTGACAGCAGCACGCCAATCTCGGTGGCTGACAGCCCCAGTTCACCCCGGATGGTCATATTTGCCACCGACAGCGAGCTGCGGTCGAGATAGTTAATGATGGCGGCAAATAGCAGCAGCAACATCGCCGTCACCTGAATCTTTTTAATGCGCGGTGAGCGCACCACGTCACTGCGCGCCGGGACAAAATCTTGTCCGTCGGCGACGGGTGCGGGTGCGGTATCACGACCACGTGCGGATGTATTTTCCATTGCAACCTCCCAGGTATGGGGTCTTATCGTTATCAACTGTTGGGATCCTGCGGCAGCGAAACGGTGCTGCCACAATGGATTGCTTTGGAGACTAGAAGTAAACCGATCGGGATGTTGCGAGGATGTTTCAGATTCGTGCGGGCGCTTATGCTTTGTGGTTTTTAATCGGTTTTTAATTGTACTGACGAATACAGCGGATCATCGATGACTTCGCCGTGCCGAGATGGTTATGTAAGGCGCATAACGCCTCCACATCCCGGCGGCTGATCAAGGCTGTCAGAATCGCCATATGCTCCTCAAGTGCCACAATATTCCGCTGCTTCAAATCGGTCTCATCCCATTGATAATGCGAATGAAAAATCACCGATATAATCTCCAGTGACTGATTGAAAAACGGGTTGTTAGCGGCGGAAAGAATCAGCGTGTGCATCTCCTTATCCAGTGCAGCAAAGTGGCGATAGTTGCTGGCAATGGTGTCGCGCATCGCCCGGTGGCGATCTAGCAGGTCACGTGCCTGAATCCAGCGCTCATCCTCTGAAGGCAGATTAAGAAAGCGCGTCAGGGCATGGGTTTCCAGCATCTCACGCAGCTCGAACAGGTTTTCGGCGTAAGTCTGATCAAACTTTTTCATGCGCCAGTGCCCGCGTTTAACGGGTTCCAGCAGATCGTAACGCATAAAGCGCAGCAGAAATTCGCGCACCACCACCGGGCTGGCTTTCACCTGCTGTGCCAGCTGCAACTCGCTAAAGCTGTCGCCGGGCATCAGCTGGCGCTGGTTTATCAGGTTAAAAAACGTCTGCTCGAACTGCAGCGCCTGCTGATCGATCGGCGGGCTGAGGGCGCTAAAACCATCGTCTTCGCTGGGATCGCGTACGATAACGTAGGTCTCTTCGACTTTATCCAGTACGCCACGCTCATGCAGATGTTGCAGGGTGTGGCGCACGGTGGTGCGGCTGATATTAAACATTTCAGCCAGCGCTGCTTGCGGTGGCAATGGAGAACGGATGTGACGTTTGGCGATGCCCTCCAGCATTTGATTAATGACATTCTGGCGCAAATTTTGGCTTCGACTCATCGTGTTCTCCGGTTTTTTATTTATTAAAAACCACACAAAGCCCAAAAAAATGGCGCTGCTTCACACTTCCGCAGGTGCAAAAAGCGGTTATCGCCGATTTTCGCCATAACTGCGACATCAGCACAGGAGAAGCCCATGACAACAATGAAAACCCTGGTGGTTGCCGAGCCGCGCAACATGGTGTGGCAGCAGCGTGAGAAACCTACGCCCGCCGCGCACGAGATTTTGATTAAACCCATCGCCGCCGGTATTTGTGGTACCGATATCCACGCCTGGGCGGGAAATCAGCCGTTCTTCAGCTACCCACGCGTGTTGGGTCATGAACTCTGTGGTGAAGTGGTTGAACTGGGCAACCGGGCAAACGGCTTTAAGGTGGGGCAGCGTGTGGCGCTGATTCCCTATGTGTCATGCCAGCAATGCGATGCCTGCCTGAGCGGAAAAACCAACTGCTGCGAAAATATCTCGGTGATTGGTGTGCACCAGGACGGCGGCTTCTGTGAGTTTCTCAGTGTGCCGGCCAGTAATCTGCTGGCCGTGGATGAGGTGGAGCCGGAAGCGGCGGCATTGATTGAACCCTTTGCCATCAGCGCCCATGCGGTGCGCCGCGCAGCGGTAGCAGCGGATGAGCAGGTGCTGGTGGTAGGTGCTGGGCCAATCGGTTTGGGCGTCGCGGCGATTGCAGCGGCGGCGGGCGCGCAGGTGGTGGTCGCAGATACCAGTGAACCGCGCCGTCAGCATGTGGCGCAAAAACTGGGGTTAGCGACGATCAATCCCCTGGCAGACAATTTTGACGCGGCTTTGCGGGCAGAGTTTGGCGGGCGACTGGCGGCGAAAGTGATTGATGCCACCGGCAGCCCGGCAGCGATGAACGGTGCGGTGAAGTTGATTCGTCACGGTGGCACCATCGTGTTTGTTGGCTTGCACAAAGGCGATCTGGTGATCCCGGATATTGAGTTTCATAAACGCGAAGCCAGCGTATTGGGCAGTCGCAACGCCACCCATGAAGATTTCGCTAAAGTCGGCGAACTGATGGCTTCTGGGCAGTTACGTGCCGACATCATGCTAAATCGCCATTACAATTTTTCGACCCTGGCGGAAACCTTCGAGTCTGAAGTGATTAACAATCGCGAGCTGATTAAGGGTGTGATTCAATTCGCACGCTGAGATTGGGCGTATCGGGGTTACAGCTTGCTACTTTTGTCTATGAGATATCGTCAGCCGGGGCCGCTTTGGGTCCGGCTGGCTTCGTAGCTAAGGTGCGGAGTGGTGAAGGGCATTGTGAGGCTACATCTATTCGGTACCCTACATTTGCAGTGCCGCAAAAAAGTGTTCCCGTACCGCTTCGGCATCCACGCCGAGGCACAAGCGCTGTGGGCGGAGTCCGGCAAACGGATCTTCACGCGAGGCGAGGGCGCTCAGGCGTCGTACTGTTTGACCGCGGCTAATGCCTTCGGTCACCACCCGCACTGGCGCTTCTGTCACCGTAAAAGCCTGCGGCAATGCCAGCCATGACAGCGTCAAGGTGTCATGCAGCGCCATCCCCTCAAAGCCCTCTTTTTGCAAGCTGTAAGCCAGATACGGACGGCAAATCGCGCTCAGCACTGGCTGATTTAACTGCCGCACTTCCTCTCCGGTGATCAACACCTTATGGGTAACATCCAGCGGCACCACCACCACCGGTAGCGCCGAGGCCAGTACCTGATCGGCAGCATGCGGATCTTTCCAGATATTGAACTCGGCGAAGGGCGATACATTGCCGGAGTGGCCGTCGGTGCCGAATGCACCGCCCATGATCACCAACTCCTTCACCAGCGGGATAATATCGGGCGCCTGGTTGATGGCACTGGCGATATTGGTCAGCGGCCCAATCGCCACAATCGTGATGGCATGCGGCTGCGCACGCACGCTGTCGATAATGAACTGCACCGCGCTGGGGGCCTCTTCGCTGTGCGGATTGTCGAAGGCATCACCCAGTCCATCGATGCCGTGCAGCGTGGCGGGCGCAGAGGGGGCCAGTGCCAGCGGACGCGAACAGCCGCGATACACCGGCGCATCAATGCCCATCTTCTGGCAAAACAGGCGGGCATTTTTCACCGCCTGGCCAACCGCCACATTGCCAAACACTGTGGTAATCCCCAGCAACTGCTGAGTTTTCGCCGCGTAGGCCAGTGCAAAGGCATCGTCCACACCGATGTCCGTGTCAAAAATCAGGGTACGCATTGGGATCTCCTCTCTCATGATGGCTCCACGTTAAAACATAATCGTATGCAAAGGTAAGCCAATCGTTGCCCGATATTGTCACCCCCGCTGTGCCAGCGTATTATCATGCCGCTAAGGTGATGGCGTGCCACCTTCCCCAACCGCCGTTCTGGAAACAGACGGCTGATGACGCCTGACAACACTCGTATCCCTGCGCGGGAGACGGCGGTGTGTCAGGCGTTTTTCTGTCCTGCCGCGGCCCTGCGCGTAACTCATTTCAGGAGCTCCAAAAGTATGTTGAAGTCGTTACTGGCTGTTGTGCTCGGTGGTGCCGTGGGCTGTTCGCTGCGCTGGCTGATCTCGCTGCGTTTTAATGCGCTATTCCCTAATCTGCCGCCGGGCACTTTGATGGTAAACCTGGTGGGCGGCTTTATCATTGGCGCGGCGCTGGCCTTTTTTGTGCGTAACCCGCACATCGATCCTTTCTGGAAGTTACTGATTGTCACCGGCCTGTGCGGCGGCTTAACCACGTTCTCCACCTTCTCCGCAGAAATTGTCGGCTTGCTGCAAACCGGGAAGTACCTCTGGGCGATGTCGAGCGTCATGGTGCATGTTATCGGTTCACTGTTGATGACTTTTGCCGGTTTTGCCGTGGTCAATTTGCTGGGATAAATCCCCGGCGCATCACGGGCTTGAAATAACTCCTAAGAGGTAGATACTGGTCGGTGTTCTGTTTGCGTGACAAGCAGAACCTGTCACCGATTTATCCGGACGATTAGGGAGCCCGTTGATGCGAAGTAACCCCAAATTCCTTAACCTGGTGTTGTTAAACGGTGAACCTGAGCAAAAGCTGCGTGCCGCACGTGCAGCGGGTTTCGAGCAGGTTGAGATCTGGCGGGAAGACGTTGAAGCCAATACAGCGCCGCTGGCGCAACAGTTAGCCCTCGGCTTTACCAATCTGCAGGTGCTGCGCGATTTCACCGGTGCGCCGGATCATCTGCGGCTGCAGAAGCGCGAGGAAATGCGGCAGTTCATCCAGATTGCACAGGCGATGGGCTGCAACACGCTGCAGGCACCTGCCACCACTCGCACAGACTGCGTGGCCGAACGTATCGATGAAGATTTGCGCTGGATGGCATCCGAAGCCGCACGCTACAACATGCGCATCATGTATGAGCCGATGGCGTGGTGCAGCGTCGACAATACGCTGCCGCTGGCATGGGAACGTTTGCAGCGACTGGATCAGCCTAATATCGGGCTGGTGGTCGATCTGTTCCACATCTGTGCGTTAGGCGGCGATGCCTCACAGCTGGATGGCATACCCGCCGATCGGATTTACGAGGTGCAACTGTGCGATATGGCGGAGATGCCGCCCCAAGAGCCGGGTGCGCTCAGTGACTATGCGCGCCACCAGCGTTTACTGCCCGGCGACGGCATCATTGAAGTCGAACGCTTTGTCGATAAGCTGAAAAGTGGCGGCTACAGTGGGCCGGTAGGCATTGAAGTGTTCAACGATGCATTAAAAGCGCAGCCGCCGGAAGTGGCTGCGCATCAAGCATGGCAGGCACTAAACCGTTACTGGCCTTAATCCTGCAGGCACTGAGCGATAAAGGTCGCGGCCTGCATGGCACCCTGTGAAGAGAGGGTATGCCCGGTAGTGGCTTCATAACGCGCTTCGACCGTCAAACCCGCTGCCTGCAGACGCTGCGCGGCGGATTCAGTCTCGCTGAAGGGAATCACGCCATCCGCTTTGCCGTGAATCAGCAGTGCCGGGGTATCGGCTCGCGGGGTTAATGCACCGTCATAAGAGAGGCGACCTGAAAAAGCCACCACGCCTGCCAGCGGGTAGCGCCCCGATGCCAGCGCATCCAGCGCCATAATCGAGCCCTGAGAAAAGCCCACCAGAATCACTTTATCCCAGGCGTCAGCCATCCCGTGCTGCGCCATCAATTGCTGTAACGTCGCATCAAAGGTCGCACGCGCTTCGCGTACGCGCGCTGGACGGTTTTCTGTCGTGATCCCCGTCAGGCTAAACCACTGGTAACCCATTGCATGTTCAAACGGAAAAGGCGCATTCGGCGAGGCAAAAGCCACATCTGGCAGCAGACTGGACCAATGCTGACCCAGCACCGCCAGATCGTCGCCATTACTGCCTACACCGTGTAAAAAAATCACTAATGCTTTTGCCATGCCACTGCTCCTTAAAAACCGTAATCCGCCATATCGGGGCCAACCGGCACAATACCGTTGGGATTCAACGCTTTGATTGAGTAATAACCCTGTTTGATATGGTCAATGTTAACTGTCTGACGCACACCCGAAACCGCCAGCATACTCTTCAGATAGCGATCGAGCAGCGGATAGTCGCGCAGACGGCGCAGATTACATTTGAACAGGCCGTGGTAGGCCACGTCAAAGCGGATCAGCGTGACAAACAGACGAATATCCGCTTCGGTCAGGCGCTCGCCCAACAGGAAGGTGCGACCATCCTGCAAGCGCTGCTCCAGTTCATCGAGTTGGCTGAATACGTCATTGAACGCCTGCTGATAGCTTACCTGGGTGGTGGCAAACCCGGTACGATAGACGCCATTGTTCAGACGGGGATAGACCGATTCGTTGATCGCGTCGATCTCGGCACGCAGATCCTCGGGATAAAGATCGAGGCTATTGTTCGCCAGATCGCCAAATCCACTGTTCAGCATGCGCAGGATATCCGCTGACTCGTTGTTCACTATGGTCTGCGTCTTTTTATCCCACAGCACCGGGACGGTGGCGCGACCGGTAAAGTCGGCATCTGCGCGGGTATACAATTCGTGAATGTATTCGGCCTTATTCAGCCAGTCGCGGCCGGAACCGGGATAGTCGCCGAAGTGCCAGCCCTGTGCGCCCAACTGAGGTTCCACCACCGATACGCTGATGACATCCTCCAGTCCCTTCAGACTGCGCGCCACCAAGGTACGGGAAGCCCACGGGCAAATCAGCGCCACATACAGATGATAGCGTTCCGGCTCGGCTGCAAATTCGCTGGAGCCGTCTGCGGTGATCCAGTGGCGAAAACTGGACGTCTGACGGACAAAACCGCCTTGTTTATCGGTGGCTTGTACCGGATGCCACTCTGCGCTCCACTTACCATTTACCAACATCGCTCTGCTCCTCTGTGGTGATAGAGTCAGCATATCGCGCTGCTGGTTGGGTGATAATCCGGGCAAAATGACAATCATTGCTTCCAAATTGGAAGGAATCAGCCGGGTGGATGCTGCTGGAAATGTTCGGCGAGGAAATCAATCAGCAAGCGGGTCTTTTGCGCCAGATGGCGGGCGGGCGGATAGAGGGCAAACAGGCCCAGCGGTGGCGTGGCAAAGTTTTCCAGTAGCGAGACGATTTCACCCCGCTGTAGCGCAGGCGCGGCGATAAAACCGGGCAAACGCGCGATGCCCAAACCAGCAATCGCCGCCTGCAAACAGGCTTCGGTATTAGAAAAACATAAACGGCCGCGAATTGGCATGCTGACGCTATCGCCGCAGGGTGTGACAAACGGCCAGTGCCAGGGATCGCGAAAATTGGTGTCGCTGATACATTGATGAGCGGCCAGATCGCGCCAGTGCTGTGGCGTGCCTTGTTGCAGCAAGTAGGCTGGCGATGCCGCCACGCGAATCGGCACATCACCCAGACGGCGCGCAATCAGGCTGCTGTCATCCAGCTTGCCAATGCGAATCGCCATGTCGAAGCCTTCATCCACGATGTTGACTGCACGATCGGAGAAATTAACGTCCAGTTCAATCAACGGATAGTGGCGAGCGAAAGCCACTAACACGCTGGCGAGCACCGCCGTACCGAAAGTGCCAGGTGCGCTGATTTTCAGGCGGCCGGTGGGGGTGGTGGCGTTTTCACGTACCGTGGCATCCAGCGTATCGAAGGCTTCCAGCAGGGTTTTCACCCGTTCGTAATAGGCCCGACCCACTTCCGTGGGCGACAGTGCACGCGTGCTGCGTTTAAACAGCTGCACCCCCAGCTCCTGCTCTAGCCGTGACACCAGCTTTGAAGCCTGACCACTACTGGTGCCAAGACGCTCAGCGGCGCCAGCAAAACTGCCCACTTCCAGCACCGCGACAAACATGCGGTCACAATCGAGACGATCCATGGCGGTTCCAGTAAAGGGAAAAGGGTGAGTATACGTGATTGATTGAAATGTCTGTGGTTACGTGCGCTGATTAAAGCGGTCGCCATAAATGGCGACCCTACATTTGTAGGGTGCGCATTCATGCGCATCTGGTTAAAGGCCGCATGAACTTTAATCGTATCTGATCCATTAGGCATTCAGTGCGCCGCCTCTTTTCCCCTGCCGCAAAACCTGTTGAACTAGGCTTTCGCCTCAAGCTGGCCGGGAGCCATCAATGTCTTTGCTTCACCTGTCATCGCTGACGGAGATTTCCGCTCTCGAATGGGATGCGCTGTTACCTGACGATCAACCTTTTCTACGCCACGCCTTTCTGCTCACGCTTGAAGAGAGCGGTTGCGTGCGGCCAGAAAATGGCTGGCAGCCCGATCACCTGCTGTGGCGTGAAAATGGCACGCTCAGCGCCGCACTACCGGGCTATCGAAAACGCAATTCTCAGGGCGAGTATGTGTTCGACCACGCCTGGGCGGATGCCTGCCACCGTGCGGGCATTCAGTATTACCCGAAATGGCTGGGCGCGATTCCCTTCAGCCCGGTGACCGGTGCCCGTTTGTTGGGGGATCATACTGCCATTACCCAACTGCTGGCGGCATTGCCTGACCATTTACAGCAGCACAGCCTGAGCGGCGCGCATATCAACTTCACCACGCCGTTCGCCAACGATGTTATGGCGCAGCAACCCGACTGGCTGGCACGCCTTGGCATTCAGTATCACTGGCACAACAAAGGCTACCGGGATTTTCAGGATTTCCTCGACACCCTGATGTCGCGCAAGCGTAAACAGCTGCGTAAAGAGCGTGAACAGGTGGCGAGCAGCGGCTTTGAATTTCATTGGTATCGCGGTGATGAGCTGAGCGAAGATCAGTGGGATTTCGTCTACACCTGTTATGCCAACACCTACGCGGTGCGCGGGCAGCGTCCCTATCTGACGCGTCAGTTCTTCAGTTTGCTGGCCGAACGTATGCCGCGCTCGATACGGGTGACCATCGCCAGCGTGCAGGGCCAGCCGGCCGCCATGGCCTTTTATCTGGTGGATGATAATACGCTCTACGGGCGCTACTGGGGCTGTCTGGCGGAGTTTGACCGCCTGCACTTTGAAACCTGCTTCTATCAGGGGATGGATTTCGCCATTGCCGAAGGGTTGCAGCGCTTTGATGCCGGTGCACAAGGTGAGCACAAACTGGTGCGCGGCTTCGAACCGCAAATTACCCACTCATGGCACTACCTGTGCCATCCGGGATTGCGTGCAGCGGTGGAGGAATATCTGGTGCAGGAGCGGGCAGGGATGCGCGCCTGGGCGATTGAAGCGCGCGATGCCCTGCCGTATCGACGTGGCGATTAATCCGCGCCGACAAAGCCACCGGTCTGATGCTGCCACAAACGCGCGTACAAGCCGCCGTGTGCCAGCAGCTCGCGGTGGTTGCCCATCTCGACAATTTCACCTTTCTCCAGCACCACCAGGCGATCCATTTTGGCGATAGTGGAAAGACGGTGCGCGATGGCAATCACCGTTTTGCCCTGCATCAGGGTTTCCAGGCTCTCCTGAATCGCTGCTTCCACTTCGGAATCCAGTGCTGACGTGGCCTCATCCATGATCAGAATCGGCGCATCTTTCAGCAGCACGCGGGCGATAGCAATACGCTGACGCTGCCCACCAGACAATTTCACCCCGCGCTCACCGACATGCGCATCCAGCCCGGTACGGCCTTGTGGATCGGACAGCAGCGGAATGAACTCATCAGCGCGGGCGCGGATAATCGCCGCTTGCAGCTCATCCTCAGTGGCATCCGGACGCCCGTACAGCAGGTTTTCACGAATCGAACGGTGCAGCAGCGAGGTGTCTTGGGTGATCATACCAATCTGCCCGCGTAGGCTCTCTTGTGTCACCTCGGCGATGTTCTGGTCATCTATCAGGATGCGCCCGCCGTTGATGTCATAGAGACGCAGCAGTAGATTGACCATCGTGGATTTACCGGCACCGGACGGCCCGATCAAACCGATTTTCTCGCCGGGTTTGATGGTGAGATTGAGGCGATTGATCACCTGGCGACTGCCACCGTAATCAAAGCGCACATCTTCAAAACGAATCTGGCCGCGTGAGACCTGTAGCTGTTTCGCCTGCGGCTCATCCTGCACGCTCAGCGGCTGGGCAATGGTGTTCAAACCATCTTGCACCATACCGATGTTTTCGAAGATGCCGTTGACCACCCACATGATCCAGCCTGACATATTCACCAGGCGAATCACCAACCCGGTGGCCAGCGCAATGGCGCCCACGCTGATCAGCGACTGGCTCCACAACCACAATGCCAGGGCTGAGGTGCTGACAATCAGCAGGCCGTTCAGTGTCGACAGCGTGATATCCATGGTGGTGACCATGCGGCTGGCGTGCTGGGTTTTGTCGGTCTGCTCCTGAATCGCTTCACGCGCATAGCGCTTCTCCAGATCGTTGTGGGCAAATAATTTGATGGTGGCGATATTGGTGTAGCCATCCACAATGGTGCCCATCAGTTTCGAGCGCGCCTCGGAAGAGACCACGGAACGCTGCTTCACGCGCGGCACAAAGAAGCTCAGCGACACGCTATAAGCGACGATCCAGATAATCAGCGGAATCATTAAGCGCCAGTCGGCTTCGGCGAACAGCACCAGCGAGGTCACGGCGTAAATCACCACATGCCAGATGGCATCCACTAACTGCACCGCGGAATCGCGTAGTGAGTTGCCGGTTTGCATGATGCGTTGGGCGATGCGCCCGGCGAAGTCATTCTGGAAGAAGTTCAGGCTCTGGCGCAGCACGTAGTTGTGATGCTGCCAACGGATCATGCTGGTCATGCTTGGGTTAATGCTTTGGTGCACCAGCATATCGTGCAAGGCGATGATCACTGGCCGTAAGATTAGGGCGACAAAGCCCATCCACAGCAGCACCGGCCAGTTATCGGTAAAAAGGGTGGCGGGTGTGGAGTGATTCACCAGGTCGATAATACGGCTGAGATAGCTAAACAGCGCCACTTCAATCAGCGCCTGCGCCAGCCCGACAATCAGCAGGGCGACAAAGCTTGGCCACACCTGACGCAGGTAGTAGAGATAGAACGGCCATACGCTGGCGGGTGGAGAATCGGTTGGTGCATCCTGGAAAATATTGATAAAACGTTCAAAACGACGATACAACATAAAGTCACTCTTTCCGTTTGGTGAGAGTTAACAGCTTAGTGCAACTAAATAGGGATTACCGACATGGATCTGATCATTCGCGGTCGCGAACCAGCCGATGCTGCCGCTTATCAACGCCTTTACAGCCACCCTGAGGTGTACAGCTGGACCACACAGCTGCCGTTTCCCAGCGTGCAGACGTGGCAGAAGAAATTCGAGAATATGGATGCACTGGGTTATATCGGCTTTGTGGCTGAACTGGATGGGCAGATGGTGGGCGAACTGACGCTATTTGTGGAACAACGTCCACGTACGCGCCACAGCATCAGCTTCGGCATCAGCGTTGATCCCGCGTTTGGTGGGCGTGGGATTGGCGAGAAACTGATCCGTAACGCCATCGATTATGCGTTCAACTGGCTGGGCGTGATGCGCATTGAGCTGGAAGCCTTTCACGATAATGCGCGTGCGATACGGCTCTATCAGCGCCTGGGTTTTGAGCATGAGGGCGTGAAGCGTAAAGCCTGCCTGCGTAACGGCGAATATCACGACATCGTGATGATGGCGAAACTGCGGGAGTAAATGAGGGGCGGTCTTGGAAACGGTGCGCATAAATGCGCACCCAACAGGGGTTGTAGGGTCGCCATTGATGGCGACCGCGAAACCGTTACTGACTTTTCTCAACGTACTTCTGCATATTCTCTTTGGTCACCAGCTCGAACGGGATCCACACGTGTGAGTCAATCTTCTCGCCTTTAATCAGCTTCTGCGCCGCATCCACGGACGCTTTGCCTTGACCGACGGCATCCTGGAACACCGTGACCTGCATTTTGCCTTGCGCCATCGCTTTCAGCCCATCCGGCGTGGCATCAATACCGCCCACCAGCACCTGTTTGTTGTTTTTTGCCAGCGCCATGGCAGCCCCGATCGCCATCTCGTCGTTGTTGGCGGCGACAATATCAATCGCTTCGCCGTTACCGAGCCAGTTGTTCATCAGGTCCATGCCTTCGTTGCGCGCATAGTTGGCAGGCTGCTTCTGCACCACTTTCATCCCCGGATATTTTGCCACTACCTGTTCCACATCCTTGGTGCGTTGCAGTGCGCCGGCATCGGTCAGGTTGCCGATCATGATCGCCACGTTGCCTTTGTAATTGGCCATTTTCGCCAGCGCTTCCATCTGTAAAGTGCCGGACTCGCGTTCGTCAGAACCGACAAACACCACACCTGCGGGCAAGGTTTTATCGCCTGGCGTGCGATTGACATACACCAGCGGAATCTTCGCCTGCTGCGCCAGCTTGGTCAGTTGTGGGGTGCTGGCGGAATCAACCGGATCGACAATAATGGCATCCACACCCGCGCCGATAAAACTTTGTACCTGATCGGTCTGGCGACCGACATCACCGCGTGCATCTTCAAACTGCACATCCAGCCCGCGCGCTTTGGCTTCTTTATCAATGGAGTGGCGAATAATGGTTAAAAAGTTCTGATCGAAGTAAGCCATCGACACGCCAATTTTTTCTGCCAGCGCAGAGGCTGAGCTGGACAGCAGGCCAAGCAACAGTATTGCCTTGAGGGTTTTCATCGCGGACTCCAGGGTAAGCTTGTTATTAGAATGAATATTTCAATGAAAAGTAAAATGGATCATTGAAATCATTTTCAGCCTACGAGGCGGCCAGCATGCTGACAATCGACATGAATGGATTTTGCTGCGCAGTGCACACTTTGCTCGCGGGTGCATCACGATTTGCAGGCTCATAGTTATGTTGCGAAGTTTTTTCTCAGGGCTGGCGCACATTCCAGAGCAAAAGCATCTGGTTATTTGGGAATCTGTGCAGCGCCGCACCTCGTGTTGTGGCAGATGCCAAAACTCAGGTGAAATCAACCTGTGGATTCCTCCATTCGCACAATGACCAGCTTGCATCAGGCTCTCTATAGTGGCTGAACAGCGAAATTTAAGCGGTATTCCTGATCATCATCGCTTCGGAGCAGGAGGCTCCCTTATTGAGGAATTCAGCCATGTTGCAGAGTCAAAACCCTAAACAGAACAGTCATGTGCGAATCTGGATCCTCTGTCTGATCCTGTTTTTATCCGTGGTGGCCTATGCCGACCGCTCGATCCTGTCGATCTCTGGATCGGCGATCAAAGAGGAATTTGGCCTTTCGGCGATCCAGCTTGGGCTGATCTTGTCAGCATTTAGCTGGGCGTATGTGATCGGTCAGATCCCCGGCGGCCTGTTCCTCGACCGTTTCGGCACCAAAAAAGTCTATGGCGTGACGCTGGCGCTGTGGTCAGTTTCCACCATTCTGATGGGCTTTATTGGGGAGTTCTCCAACGGCATGACCATGGCGCTAGTATTGATGTTTGCGCTGCGCTTTGCGTTGGGCCTGATTGAAGCACCCAGTTTCCCGGCCAATGCGCGTGCGGTGATCATGTGGTTCCCTGGCGCGGAACGCGGGCGCGCCTCGTCTCTGTTTGCTTCGGCGCAATACTTTGCTGTGGCAATTTTCTCGCCGCTGTCAGGCTGGCTGGTATCACGCTTCGGCTGGGAGTGGCCGTTCTTTGTGCTGGGCGGTATTGGCGTGCTGGCAGTGTTTATCTGGGGCTGGTACATGCGTATCCCCAAACAGCATCCGCATGTCTCCGCCAGTGAGTTGCAATACATCGAGGAGGGTGGTGCGCTGGTGGACATCGACTCTGCGCAAACCCTCAAGGCACGACCGCCGTTAAGTAAAGCGATGTTTAAAACTCTGCTCAGCAACCGCATGCTGTGGTGCGCCTACATTGGGCAGTACTGCATCATTGCGCTCAGCTACTTCTTTATCACCTGGTTCCCGATCTATCTGGTGCAGGCACGTGGCATGAACATTATGGAAGCCGGTTTCGCCACTATTGCGCCGGCGCTGTTTGGTTTCCTCGGCGGCATCAGCGGGGGATACATCTCTGACAAGCTGCTGGCAAACGGCTGGAGCCTGTCCTGGGCGCGTAAAACTCCCTACATCGTCGGTATGCTGATGGCAGCCTCGCTGATTCTGGCTGCCGTGATCCCGACCAATGCGGGCATTATCGCCATTATGTCGTTTGCCTTCTTCGGTAAGGGCGTGGCGGCCGGCGCAGGCACCTGGACCATTGTCAGTGACACCGCACCGAAAGAAGCGGTAGGTCTGGCGGGCGCGATTTTCAACGGCATCGGCAATATGGCCGGGTTCATCACGCCGCTGCTGTTCGGCATCATCGTCGGTTTGACCGGCAGCTACAGTATTGGCCTGGTGTTCGTTGGCGCACACTGCATTGTCGCAGCACTGCTGTTCTTGCTGGTGATGGGCCCCATCGAGCGTGTCGGTGATGAACAAGACTCATCGATAGCATCCTATAAAACACAGGGGAAACATGATGGTATCAAAGCCGTTTAACGTATTGCTGAAAGGCCCGTTGTTGCCGCAGCGGCTGCAGGACAACCTTGATGCGCACTTTGCCACCTCGCGTTTGTGGCAGCAGGATGACCAGGCCGCGTGGCTGGCACAGCACGGTGCCAGTATTGATGCGCTGGTGACCAGCGGCAATGCCCTGATGGGCGCAAACGCGGAGTTGCTGGCGCAACTGCCGAATCTGAAAGTGATTTGCAGTAACGGCGTCGGCTATGACGCGATTGATATCGCCGCTGCCGAAGCGCGTGGCATTGTGGTGACCAATACGCCGGGAGTGTTGAACAGCTGTGTGGCGGATACCGGTATGGCGCTGCTACTGGATGTGGCGCGCCGCATCAGCGCATCCGACCGCTATGTGCGCGCCGGGGAGTGGCTCGCGAAGGGGCGTTATCCACTGACCACCAAAGTGGGCGGGAAGGTGTGCGGCATTGTTGGGCTGGGCGGTATCGGTAAAGAGTTGGCAAAGCGCGCGCAGGTATTTGATATGGATGTGCATTTTTACAACCCACGTTCGCGCCCGGATGTGCCTTATACCCGCCACGATTCGTTGCTGTCACTGGCAAAGCAGGCTGATTTCCTGGTGCTGACCCTGCCGGGCGGTGCCTCGACCCATCATCTGGTGAATGCCGAGGTGCTGCGTGCGCTGGGGCCAAAGGGCTTCCTGATCAATATCGCGCGCGGCAGCGTAGTGGATGAGCAGGCGTTAATCGCGGCCCTTGAAGCGGGTGAGATTGCCGGTGCCGGTCTGGATGTGTTTGAGCAGGAACCGTCAGTGCCAGCGGCGTTATTGACGCGCGATGATGTGGTGATCACCCCACACCTCGCCAGCAGCACCGTAGAAACCATGGCAGCGATGGCCGACCTGGTATTTGAAAATCTGCTGGCGTTCTCGCAGGGCGAAGCGGTGCTGACGCGGGTGGTGTAAGGCTTGCAGGTCGCCATTATTGGCATAATGCTCGTCAGTTAAGCGACTGACGATAACGCCGTCTGGGGTCGCACCGGGGCTGGCGGTCCTTACGCCGCTACGCGGTACCTTCACTCCATTCGTCTGCCTTACGGACCGGTGCCGATGGAACATCCATGTTCCAGCGCCACCTTTCGCCCGCGTCCTGCGGGCTCTCCTGGCATACTCACGCCGTTCAGCGCTGCGGATGCCTGCCCCGGTGCGACCCCAGCCTGCTCATTAGCTTAAGTGCGCGTTGTCAAAAAGGGCACATTGTCTGAGGCCATGACGCCTCTACGACTATCGTGTCTGGTTTTAGTAGGGTGAGCACAGATTTAACTCTTCACACCAAGGCGCAATTTATTGCGTCATGCGAGTCTGCGCACGCTTCTCATGATGTTTTACTGAATCCCAAAATCTTTTTGTAATCCCGTTCAAATACTGACTATAATGTTAAATTATGCACTTGATTGCTGTGCAATCTGTCATTAGCTTTCCCGCAAGTTTTACTTTCAGGCAGGAAGCAAATGACGGGTGCAATTAAACATTTTAGAGATGATTGGCTTCAGCAATTTTTTATCTATGCCACACCGCACAGACATCTCCCCAAGTCGATTGAATCCGCACTGGCGCGCAAACTCGACATTATCAATGCCGCCAAAACGTATCATGATCTGCGATCGCCACCCGGGAACCGTCTGGAAAATCTAAAACCCCCCTTGCAGGGTTATTACGCTATCCGCGTAAATGAGCAATATCGGCTTATTTTTCGTTGGATAGATGGAGAAGCCAGCGATCTTTATCTCGATCCGCATAGTTACAGACACTACCAATAACGACTGTATGTGGTCGGAAACTAACAGTGAAGAGAAGCCGAAATGAATCAGGCAAAGCGTAAGCCCACCAGTGTAGGTGATGTGCTGCAATATGAGTTCCTTGAACCCCTTCATCTTAAAGTCAATGACTTGGCTGAGATGCTGAATGTACACAGAAATACGGCCAGTGCATTGGTCAATAACAACCGCAAAATGACCACGGAGATGGCGTACCGTTTAGCGGCGGTATTTGCGACCTCTGTCGATTTCTGGCTCAACCTGCAACGCTATCAGGACCAGTGGGAAGTGGAAAATGATGCCCGCACCCAAGAAGAGTTAAGTCGTGTCACGCCGTTGAATACCTTTTTAGCGCAGCGTGGGATTCAGGTTGCCTGAAAAGCACCAGACACGCATGCCTACATAAAACGTAGCGGTGCAATTCATGAAGTGAACCCCCCACACTGCCGCTACCGCTATGCGCGACATCACGCCGCGACCCGATAGCACAAATCACTCCTGAAGATTATTTGCTCAGCTGCCGATACCTCTCCTTACCATCCACTGATATTAAGGAGAGATATCGTGATAAAGCTGATTACCGTTGACGAACTGCGGCAAGGAATGTTCATCCACAAACTGGAGGTTTGGTGGCTCAAGGACAAACGCATTCGTAACCAAATGCTGATCACTGATAAGCGCCAGATCGCGATGATCCGCAATGAGGGGATTCAGCAGTTATGGATCGATCTCGACAAATCGGTACAGGCACCCGCGAAGCCTGAACCGAAAAAAGAGATTCCTCAAACCCCGTTTTTCAAAGAGCTGGATCAGGCACAATCGCTGTTCAAGCAAGGTAAACCGCAAGTGCTGGCGATGTTCAACGAAGCGCGTATGGGGCAGGGGCTGGATCTTGACTACATGCTGGACCTGGTTGATGACATCGCCGGTTCCATCACGCGTGAACCCACTGCACTACTTAGCGTGGCGCGCCTGAAGAATCATGATGATTACACCTATCTGCACTCGATGGCGGTATGCGGACTGATGATCTCGCTTGGCAAGAAAATCGGTCTGGATGAGCACCAACAGCGCCGTGTGGGGATGGGCGGATTGCTGCACGATGTCGGCAAAGCCGCCGTGCCGCTGGACATCCTCAACAAGCCGGGCAAACTCACTGAAGAAGAGTTCACCATCATGCGCCAGCACCCGATTACCGGGGCGCAACTGTTGATGGAGGCCGATGCCGGTGAAGATCTGTTAGATATCGCGCTGCACCATCATGAAAAAGTCGATGGCAGTGGTTATCCGCATGGCCTCAAAGGCGAGGAAATTTCGCTGTTCTCGCGTATGGCCGCAGTGTGTGATGTTTATGATGCGGTGACCTCCAATCGCCCTTACCGTAAGGGATGGACGCCCGCAGAGGCGATGCACAACATGCTGAGCTGGCGCGGTCACTTCGATAATACGCTGCTGCATGCCTTTGTGCGCACCATCGGCATCTATCCGGTAGGGTCGCTGGTGCGGCTGGCCTCTGGACGCGTGGCGTTGGTGGTCAAGGCCGGGGAAAAATCCCTGCTGAAACCGAAAGTCCATGTGTTCTGGTCGCTGCATGCGCAGCGCGAAGTCAAACCGGAAGAGTTGGATCTCGGTGACTCATTCTGTACCGACAGCATCACCGGTGCCGAAGACAGCGGCCTGTGGCAAAACGTCGATCTTAATCGCATCTGGGCGCTGGAAACCGCTTAATTCCACAGCATTTTTATACTTTCTTTACGCCAGATTCCTGCCTTTTTACCCCTTCTTTATGCCGCGCCGCGCATGCTTGCAGCACTACCAAATCCTCTGGAGGTTGCTGTGAGCGTGGGCGTGATTGCCGGCATCGTGCTGGTGCTTATTCTACTGGGCTACCTGATTTATGCCCTGCTTAATGCGGAGGCATTCTGATGGCTGCGAATGCATTTTTACTGATTGCGGTATTCCTGCTGGTGCTGATGGTGCTGGCGCAACCGCTGGGGCGTTTTCTGGTGCTGCTGGTGGCCGACAAGCCGTTGCTGCCGCGCACCGAACGCGCGCTGTGGCGACTGGCGGGTGTAGAGAGGGGGGCCATGCGCTGGCCACACTATATGCTGGCTATCCTGCTGTTCAATGCGCTCGGTTTTGTGGTGCTGTTGGCGATTCTGATGCTGCAAGGCACGCTGCCGCTCAACCCGCAGCACTTGCCTAATCTCAGCTGGGATCTGGCGCTGAACACCGCAATCAGCTTTGTCACCAACACCAACTGGCAGGCCTATGCGGGCGAAAGTACGGTGAGCTATTTCAGCCAGATGGCGGGGCTCACGGTGCAAAACTTCCTGTCGGCGGCAACCGGTATCGCGGTGGCGTTTGCGCTGATCCGTGGCTTTGCCAATCGTTCACTGGATACGCTGGGCAACGCCTGGCGCGATTTGATGCGCATCACCCTCTACGTGCTGCTGCCGATCAGTCTGGTGATGGCGCTGTTTTTTGTCTCTCAGGGCAGCATCCAGACGTTTGAACCTTACCATGCCCTCACCACGCTGGAAGGGGCGCAGCAAACGCTGCCGCTCGGTCCGGTGGCCTCGCAGGAGGCGATTAAAATGCTGGGCACCAACGGCGGTGGCTTCTTCAACGTTAACTCAGCCCACCCGTTTGAGAACCCAACTGCACTGACCAACTTTGTGCAGATGCTGAGTATTTTCCTGATCCCGGCTGCGTTGTGTTTCACCTTCGGCCAGCATCTGGGCGACCGTCGTCAGGGCCATATGCTGCTGTGGGCGATGACCATTATGTTCGTACTGGCGGTGATCACGGTGATGTGGGCTGAGGTTCGCGGCAATCCACACTTCCTGACGCTGGGGGCGGACAGCGCCATCAACATGGAAGGCAAAGAGACGCGCTTCGGTATTCTCAACTCCAGCCTGTTTGCCGTGATCACCACCGCTGCTTCATGTGGTGCGGTCAACGCCATGCATGACTCCTTCACCGCGCTCGGCGGTATGGTGCCGATGTGGTTGATGCAGTTGGGTGAAGTGGTGTTCGGCGGCGTGGGGGCGGGTCTGTACGGCATGCTGCTGTTCGTGCTGCTCGGGGTATTTATCGCCGGGTTAATGATCGGTCGCACGCCGGAGTACATGGGGAAAAAAATCGACGTGTGGGAGATGAAAATGACCGCACTGGCGATTCTGGTGACCCCTACCCTGGTCCTGCTGGGCACCGCGCTGGCGATGATGACGGACGCCGGACGCGCCGGGATGGCCAACCCAGGCATTCACGGTTTCAGCGAAGTGTTGTACGCCGTCTCGTCGGCTGCCAACAACAACGGCAGTGCCTTTGCTGGTTTAAGTGCCAATACCCCGTTCTGGAACCTGCTGCTGGCCTTCTGCATGTTGGTGGGGCGCTTCGGCATCATCATTCCGGTGATGGCGATTGCCGGTTCGCTGGCGGCGAAGAAAATCCAGCCGGTGGGCAACGGTACGCTGCCGACCCACGGCCCACTGTTTATCGCGCTGCTGATTGGCACCGTATTGCTGGTGGGGGCACTGACCTTTATCCCCGCGCTGGCACTCGGCCCGGTAGCGGAACATCTGCAACTCATTCAGGGATAACGGAATCATGAGTCGTCAACAACTGGCGCTGTTTGATGCGGCGTTAACGCGCACCGCCGTGTTCGATGCGGTGAAAAAACTCGACCCGCGTGTGCAGGTGCGCAACCCGGTGATGTTCCTGGTGTGGCTTGGCAGCGTGCTGACCTCGCTTCTGGCCATCGGCATGCTGAGCGGCCATTTAAGCGGCAATGCCGGCTTTACCGCCGGTGTCGCGATCTGGCTGTGGTTCACCGTGCTGTTTGCCAACTTCGCCGAAGCGCTGGCGGAGGGGCGCAGCAAGGCGCAGGCCAACAGTTTGAAAGGCATCAGTAAAACCAGTGATGCGAAAAAGCTGGCGGAAGCGCGTTACGGTGCCCAATGGCATAACGTGGCGGCCGATACGCTGCGTAAAGGTGATGTGGTGCTGGTGGAAGCCGGTGACATCATTCCCTGTGACGGTGAAGTGCTGGAGGGCGGCGCATCAGTGGATGAGAGCGCGATTACCGGGGAGTCTGCCCCGGTCATTCGTGAATCCGGCGGCGATTTTTCTTCAGTCACTGGTGGTACGCGCATTCTTTCTGACTGGCTGGTGATCCAATGCAGCGTCAATCCTGGCGAGACCTTCCTCGATCGCATGATCGCCATGGTGGAAGGCGCTAAACGCCGCAAAACGCCGAACGAGATAGCGCTGACCATTCTGCTGGTGTCACTGACCATTGTGTTCCTGCTGGCGACCGCGACCTTGTGGCCATTTTCCGCCTATGGCGGCACACCGGTCAGCGTGACGGTGCTGGTGGCATTGCTGGTGTGCCTGATTCCGACCACCATCGGCGGCTTGCTGTCGGCGATTGGGGTGGCGGGGATGAGCCGCATGCTGGGTGCTAATGTGATTGCCACCAGCGGGCGTGCGGTGGAAGCCGCTGGTGACGTGGATGTGTTGATGCTGGACAAAACCGGCACCATCACCTTGGGTAACCGTCAGGCCACGCAGTTTATGCCTGCGCCGGGCGTTACTGAGCAGCAGTTGGCGGATGCCGCACAGCTGGCTTCGCTGGCGGATGAAACCCCGGAAGGGCGCAGCATCGTGGTACTGGCGAAGCAGAAATTTAACCTGCGCGAGCGCGATCTCAGCAGCATGGGAGCCAGCTTTATTCCGTTCTCGGCGCAGACACGTATGAGTGGCGTCAACGTGCAGGATCGTCTGATTCGCAAAGGCGCAGTCGACGCGGTTCGCCGCCATATCGAAGCTAATCACGGTCGTTTCCCGGCAGAAGTCAACGCCAGCGTGGAAGAAGTGGCACGTGCCGGGGGCACACCGCTGGTGGTGGCGGAAGGTGCGCAGGTGCTGGGCGTGGTGGCGCTGAAAGATATCGTCAAAGGCGGTATCAAAGAGCGTTTCGCCGAACTGCGCAAAATGGGCATCAAAACCGTGATGATCACCGGTGACAACCCGCTAACGGCGGCAGCGATTGCGGCGGAAGCGGGGGTGGATGATTTCCTTTCGGAAGCTACGCCGGAAGCCAAGCTGGCGCTGATTCGCCAGTATCAGGCCGAAGGGCGGTTAGTGGCGATGACCGGTGACGGCACCAACGATGCGCCTGCGCTGGCGCAAGCGGATGTGGCGGTGGCGATGAACTCGGGTACCCAGGCGGCGAAAGAGGCGGGCAACATGGTCGATCTCGACTCCAACCCGACCAAATTGCTGGAAGTGGTGCATATCGGTAAACAGATGCTGATGACGCGCGGCTCGCTCACCACCTTCAGCATTGCCAACGACGTGGCGAAGTACTTCGCCATCATCCCAGCGGCGTTTGCTGCCACCTATCCGCAGCTCAATATGCTGAACGTGATGGCGCTGCACTCACCGAACTCAGCGATTCTGTCGGCGGTGATTTTCAACGCGCTAGTGATTGTGTTCCTGATTCCGCTGGCACTAAAAGGCGTGAGTTATCGCCCGATGAGTGCCGCTGCACTGCTGCGCCGCAACCTGTGGATCTACGGTGTCGGCGGATTAGTGGTGCCGTTTGTGGGTATTAAAGCCATCGACCTGCTGCTGACGCTGTTTGGCCTGGTTTAAGGAGAAGAGAAATGAGTCAGTTACGTCCGGCTATTGTATTGTTATTACTGCTCACGCTGTTAACCGGTGCGGTCTATCCGCTGCTCACCACTGGCTTAGCGCAGTGGTGGTTCCCGGCGCAGGCCAACGGGTCGTTGATTAAGCAAGATGGCGCAGTGCGCGGCTCCGATGTGATCGGGCAGCTCTTTAATCAGCCGGGGCACTTTTGGGGCCGCCCGTCAGCGACGGGCGATACGCCTTACAACGCACTGGCCTCCAGTGGCAGCAATCTGGCGGCGAGTAATCCGGCGCTGGATAAAGCGGTGGCGGAACGGGTGGCCGCGCTACGCACCGCCAATCCACAAGCGCCCGCTGCGGTGCCCGTGGAGTTGGTCACCGCTTCGGCGAGTGGTTTAGATCCGGATATTTCACCCGAAGCAGCACTGTGGCAGGCGCCACGTATCGCCGCGGCGCGCAATATGGCGCTGAAGGATGTCGAAGCGCTAATTGCCCGCAACACCGAACGTCCGCTGCTGCCGTTTATCGGTGAAGAGACGGTAAACGTGCTGCGATTGAATATGGCGCTAGATGCGTTGCAGGGATAATGATGCGATGCGGCCTGGTGCGCATAAATGCGCACCCTACGATTCTGTAGGGGCGCCATTTATGGCGACCGTTTCAATGGACGCACCGATTGTCATGACGCAATTCGTTGCGCAATACGATGCTGTTAAATGGATGACGAATGAACGACGACATCACCCGCCCTGACCCCGATGCGCTGCTGCTTAACCATAGCGACAGCCATCGCGGCAAGCTGAAAATCTACTTCGGCGCCTGTGCAGGCGTAGGGAAAACCTTTGCCATGCTGCAGGAGGCACAGCGCTTACGCACGCAAGGCCTCGATGTGCTGGCGGGCGTGGTGGAAACCCATGGGCGTGAAGAGACCGCCGCGCTGCTCAGCGGTCTGGCGGTATTACCCCGTCGTGCCACCGGGCGCTCACGCCATGCCGAATTCGATCTCGATGCAGCGCTGGCACGCCATCCTGCGGTGATCCTGATGGACGAGCTGGCGCACACCAATGTGCAAGGCTCGCGCCATCCCAAACGCTGGCAGGATATCGAAGAGCTGCTGGAAGCGGGCATTGACGTGATCACCACCGTCAACGTGCAGCATCTGGAGAGCCTCAACGATGTGGTCGGCGGGGTGACGGGCATTCAGGTGCGGGAAACCGTGCCCGATCCGTTTTTCGATAGCGCCGATGAAGTGGTGCTGGTGGATCTGCCTCCGGACGATCTGCGCCAGCGGCTGAAAGAGGGCAAAGTCTACGTGGGCGATCGCGCTGAACGTGCGATTGAAAACTTCTTCCGCAAAGGCAACCTGTTTGCCCTGCGCGAACTGGCGCTGCGCCGCACGGCAGACCGCGTGGATGACCAGATGCGCGCCTGGCGCGATCAGCAGGGCCGCGACAAAGTGTGGCACACGCGTGATGCCATCCTGCTGTGCATTGGTGATGACACCGGCAGCGAGAAACTGGTGCGTACTGCGGCACGTTTAGCGGCGCGCCTCGGCAGCGAATGGCATGCGGTCTACGTCGAAACGCCACGTCTTAATCGCCTGCCGGAAGCGCGTCGGCGCGGGATTTTGCGCACCCTGCAACTGGCGCAGGAGCTGGGGGCTGAAACCGCCACCTTGTCCGATCCCGATGAAGCGCGAGCAGTGCTGCGCTACGCCCGCGAGCACAACCTCGGCAAAATTGTTACCGGACGCCAGCCGCAGCGGCGCTGGCGTCGCGACAGTTTTGCGCAGCGTCTGGGCCAACTCGGCCCCGATCTTGATTTGCTGGTGGTCGCATTAGATGAACCGGTGCGCGATGCGCCGCATCCGCTGGGAGGAAAACCGGCCAGCAGCGATAAGTGGCGGCTGCATCTGCGTGGTTGCCTGATGGCGATTGCGCTGTGCATTTTGGTCACCATTGTGGGACGCAGGCTGCTGGTGGAGTTCGATCCGGCCAATGCCGTAATGATTTACCTGTTGGCGGTGGTGCTGGTGGCGTTGCGCTTCGGACGCTGGCCATCGGTGTTTGCCACGGTAATCAACATCCTTGCCTTCGACCTGTTTTTTGTGGCACCCACCGGCACGGTGGCGGTGTCGGATTTGCAGTATCTGGTGACCTTTGCGGTGATGCTGGCGGTGGGGGTGATTGTCGGGAACCTGACGGCTGGCGTGCGTTATCAGGCCAAAGTGGCGCGCTATCGTGAACAGCGTGCGCGACACCTGTATGAGATGGCGAAATCGCTGGGCAGCGCGCTTACCCCGCAGGATATCGCCGCCACCAGCCAGCGGGTGATTGATGTCACCCTGCAGGCGCGCAGCCAGCTGTTGCTGCCGGATGAGCAGGGCGAGTTGCAGGCGGTCGGTGAGAGCAGCATCGGCACACCGCCGGATCTCGGTATCGCGAAATGGAGCTTCAGCAAGGCGCAACCAGCGGGAGCGGGCACGGACACACTGCCCGCCGTACCTTATCAAATCCTGCCGTTGAAGAGCGGCAATCACTGTCGCGGCTTGCTGGTGGTGGAGCCGGAAAACCTGCGCCAGCTGATGATCCCAGAACAGCAGCGTCTGGTGGAAACCTTCACCGTGCTGATCGCCAACGCGCTAGAACGTATGGCATTGTCGCAGAGTGAGGCTTCTTCACGCCTGGCAGCAGAGCGTGAGCAACTGCGCAATGCCTTGCTGTCTGCGCTGTCACACGACCTGCGCACGCCGCTAACGGTGCTGTTTGGCCAGGCGGAGATGCTGATGCTCGATTTGGCGGGGGAAGACTCAAAATATGTCGGACAAGCCAATCAAATTCGCGAACAGACGCTCAGCACCATTCGGCTGGTAAGCAACATGCTGGATATGGCGCGTATCCAGTCCGGTGGCCTCAACCTGCGTGATGAGTGGGTGGCGCTGGATGAGGTGATTGGCGGTGCGTTAAGCAGCATGGGACCGTCGCTGAAAGGGCACGATTTTACACTCGATCTGCCGCCAGAGCTGGTGCTAATCAAAGGCGACAGCGCCATGCTGGAACGCGTGTTTACCAACCTGATTGAAAACAGTCTGAAGTATGCTGGCAACGCGGCCCAGCACGGTATTCGTGCATGGCGTGATAACGAGCGGCTGGAGATTGCGGTGTGGGACAACGGTCCGGGTATCGCGGCGGAAAACATGACGCGTATTTTCGATAAATTCGCGCGTGGGGATAAGGAGTCCGCTGTGCCGGGTGTCGGGCTGGGTTTGGCGATCAGTAAAACCATCATTGAATCCCATCGTGGGCGCATCTGGGCGGAAAACCGCCCGGCAGGCGGCGCGGAGTTTCGTCTGTCGCTGCCGCTGCCTGCGGCCCCTGAAATTTCTGAAGAAGGGCTGAAATAACTTCACACAAGTTCGGTTATACTCGACCACTTGTTTGTTGATTAATGGGAAATTATGGAACGTTTTATCGAAAACCTGATGTATACATCGCGCTGGTTGTTGGCCCCGGTTTACATTGGACTTTCGCTGGGGCTGCTGGCGCTGACCATCAAATTTTTCCAGGAAATTATTCACCTGTTGCCCAATATTTTCAGCATTGCAGAAAACGATTTAATTCTGCTGCTGCTGTCGCTGGTGGATATGACGCTGGTCGGCGGATTGCTGGTGATGGTGATGCTCTCTGGCTATGAGAACTTTGTTTCTAAGCTGGATATTGATGAGAACAAAGAGAAGCTGAGCTGGCTGGGCAAAATGGATTCCGGCTCGCTGAAGAACAAAGTTGCGGCCTCGATTGTGGCGATTTCATCGATCCACCTGCTGCGTATCTTTATGGACGCGCGCAACGTCGATAACAGCAAACTGATGTGGTACGTGATTATTCACCTGACCTTTGTGCTGTCGGCCTTTGTGATGGGCTGGCTGGATAATATGTCGAAGGTGGAGAAGAAGTAAGCAGGTGGGGGCCATTCGCTCGCCCCCATCATTTCAACACCGGTTGTGTCCCCGCCAGTTTCGGCATCACATCTCTGATCATCGCGAAAAAATGCCGCATCCTCGCGGGATAATAACTGGCCCACGGATAGGTCAGCCACACCGGCAGCGGCGGGGCTTGCCACTCGGGCACCAACTGAACCAACGCCCCTTTCGCTAAATCCTCCTGCACTACCCACGAAGAAAGAATCGCTGCGCCCATACCGGCGAGTGCCGCCTTGCGGATGGCGTACAGGCTGTCGCTGGCGAGACGCGGCGCAATCGCCAGATTCACTGCCTGGCTATCGCTGCGCCGCTGCAGCATCAGTTCATTCCGATAGAAGCTGGTCAGTGCCAGCCAGGGGAGTTCGGTGAGCTGTGTCACCGCGGCAATCGGCGCATGCTTTGCCAGCAGTGACGGTGAGGCGACCACAAAACGCGGTACTTCAGCCAGCAAAATCGCCACCAGGGAGGGATCGCTCACCACACCGACCTGGATGGCGCAGTCAACGTTCTCACTAATGAAATCTGGCGTGCGGTCATTGAGCATCCACTCCACCGTCAGGCGCGGATAGCGCTGGAGATAATCTACCAGCGGATCAATCAACTGATCCTGACCAAAGGCGTGCGGTGCACGGACCCGCAGCGTGCCTATCGGATCGTCACTGGAACCGGTGAGTTCATCCTCCAGTGCATGCCAGGTCGCCAGTAACTGCCGGGCCTGTGCATAACAGCGCTCACCATCGTCAGTGAGTTTCAGAGCATGCGTGGTGCGCAGGATCAACTTCAGCCCCAACCGTTGTTCCAACGCCTGTAATCGACGGCTGATGGTGGGCTGCGTGGTGCCCAGCTGCACGGCGGCTGCGGAAAGCGAGCCGCTCTCGACAATACGTATAAAAGTTTGCATCAGTTCAATGCGGTCAATACTGGCTGAATTGCTCATACACACCATGCATAACAGTTCTGTGTTTGAGCAGTCTACCGCGTATGGCGGCAACGCGCTTTAATAAGCGCACTTTCACGGGGGAAACCAATATGTCAGCCATTTCGCAATCTTCTGCCATGCCAGCGGAAAAACTACCGGCACCGCTGGTGTTTACGCTCGCGGCGGGTGCCGGGCTCAGCGTGGCATCGATTTACTACAGCCAACCGATGCTGGATATCATCAGTAAACAATTTAACGTCGGTATCGGCAGCGTGGGCATGGTGCCGATGCTGACTCAGGCCGGATACGCGCTCGGCATCCTGTTGCTGGCACCGCTCGGTGACCGCCATGACCGCCGCACCATCATCCTGATTAAAGGACTGCTGCTGATGGCCGCGCTGCTGCTGTGCGGCTTTTCTGGTGGCTTGAATGCATTGTTGATTGCCAGCTTTGTCACCGGCTTAACCGCCACCGTGGCGCAGGATATCGTCCCGGCGTCAGCCGCCTTAGCGCCGGAGCGCAGTCGCGGGAAAACCGTTGGCACCGTCATGACTGGCTTGCTGGTGGGGATTCTGCTGTCACGCGTCGTCAGTGGCGTGGTGGCGGAGTATTTTGGCTGGCGCACCATGTACCTGGTGGCGGCAGGCGCGGTGTTGTTGATCAGCCTGGCGTTGTGGCGGGTACTGCCCAGCTTTAAACCCGGCACATCGGTGAGCTACCCGCGTCTGCTGCTGTCGCTGGCGCACCTGTGGCAGCATCACCAGACACTGCGTCGTGCCGCAATAGCGCAAGGGCTGCTGTCGGTAGGCTTTAGCGCTTTCTGGTCAACGCTGGCGTTGATGCTGAGTGATAAATTCCATTTTGACAGCGCCGTGGCGGGGGCATTCGGCCTGGCAGGCGCAGCAGGTGCGCTGGCAGCGCCGTTGGCGGGCAGTGTGGCGGACCGCATTGGTCCAGCGCGTGTCACGCAGTACGGTGCCGCGCTGGTGATGGTGTCATTTGCCCTAATGTTCCTGCTGCCAGTTTTACCGGTTCCGGCACAGATTGGTCTGATTATCATCAGTACGGTGGGCTTCGATTTAGGTGTACAGGCCACGCTGGTGGCGCATCAGACGCTGGTGTACAGCCTGGCGCCTGAAGCGCGTAGCCGCTTGAATGCGCTGATGTTTACCGTGGTGTTTATCGGCATGGCAACGGGCGCGGCACTCGGCAGCCTCGCGCTGGCTCACTTTGGCTGGACCGGCGTGATGGCACTCTCAACGCTGGCCGCTGCGCTTGCTTTGATGATCCGTCTGGCGAGCCGCCACCTGAAAAACTGATCGCTATTCCTGTGCCAGGCTTAAGGGAGAATATGATTTAAAAACGGAGCGTTATGAACTTCCTGGCCTGGACTGCCGCCACCGGTGGTCTGCTACTTCTGATGTCACTGGCTTCCGGTTGGATTCACCGCGGGCCAGTGACTGCGTTTGGGCTTTACCTGTTCGCGGGCATCTTGTGTGGCCCGTGGATGTTCAATCTGTTGCAACTCGACATTATTGGCCACGCCAGTCTGGCCGCCCACCTGACCGAAATCGCCATGGCCGCCTCGCTGTTTATCACCGGGCTCAAGCTACGTTTGCCGCTCACTGCGCATGCCTGGCGAGTGGGGGTGCGGCTGGCTTTTCCGGCCATGCTGCTCACCGTGGGGGGCATGACGCTGCTGGTGCACTGGATCACAGGTTTTGACTGGGCGCTGTCGCTGGCATTTGGCGCGATTGTTGCGCCGACCGATCCGGTGCTCGCCAGCCTGATATCGGTTAACGATGCGCGTGATGATGATGCTCTGCGCGTGGCACTCTCCAGTGAAGCGGGCATGAATGATGGCTCAGCGCTGCCGTTATTGATGCTGGCGCTGTTAATGCTCGCGCCCGAATCGTTGAATGTCAGCAACCTCAGCGCATGGGCAATGAAAGATGTGCTGTGGGCCATCGCCGGTGGGCTGGGCATCGGTTATCTGCTGGGACGCGTCATCGGCCAGTTAACCACTCATCTGCGTAGTGCCCATCAAGACATCGCTCCCAATGACTTCCTCGCTTTGGCGTTAATTGCACTGAGCTATGCGGCAGCACAAGCGGTGGATGCCTCTGGCTTTCTGGCGACGTTCGCGGCGGGTGTCGGTTTGCGACGCGCAGAATTGCGGGTGGTGAAGCACTATCCGCAAGAGGCGGTGTCAGAAGAAGAGCAATACCTGCCTGCTGAGGCACGCGTCAATCCTAACCAGCGTCTGGCGCACGGCGGCAGCGGCATGGTGAAATCAGTGGGTTTGGTGATCGGTGATGCGTTGTCATTTGGTGATACCATCGAGCGCCTGCTGGCGGCGGGCATGATGGTGGTGCTGGGTATCACGCTGGCGCAGCACTGGAACCTGACAGGCATTGGCCTGGCGCTGCTGCTGTTTGTGGTGGTGCGGCCGCTGGCGGTGTGGATCACCACCTGGCGCTGTGAAATCCCCTTGATACGCCGCTTGTTAATTGGCTGGCTGGGCATTCGCGGCATCGGTAGTATCAACTACATCGCTTACGCCTGGGTGCATGGTCTTCATGGCCCGCAGGCGGAGCAAATGGTGGATATGGCGTTGACGTTAGTGGTGTGCAGCATTGTGCTGCACGGCATCACGGTGACGCCGTTATTAAACTGGCGTGCAGCCCGTCAGGCGGCACGCGCACAACACAATCAAAAGTGATTTTCTGGAAATTACTGGAGCCTGTTATGAAAGCGTTTCTGTTTGCTCTTGTGGGACTTTCCCTGTCCGCCAGCGTGCTGGCTGCCGAGGGTGATGATAATCAGATGGAAAATGTCTACGCCAGCCAGCTGTGCCATATCGTTAGCACGGAAAAAAAGACCAGCGACCTGGATACTTACACCGCGAAGATGAAGTCTCAGCTGGCGGCCAGCCAGTCCTCTTCAGCGGTGGAGAAGCCCGAATTCAATGAAGAGACCGCGCAGGAAGTGATCAGCGCCTGGATGGAGTTGGGTGATGATGAGCGCGCGCAGCTGCGGCACAACCAGCAGCAATGCGAGCAAACTGTTATGACCCAATTCCAGCAACAAGATTAAATCCCCGTCATACTTCAAGCTGTCGCGGCGTTGGCTGCGGATGCTCGCCCCAGTCACTTACTTGTGTAAGCTCCTGGGGACTTACCCCCTTGCCGCCTTGCTACAACTTGAATTATTTAGGGGATTTGAGCTGAGTAGATAATTAAAAGAATTTTTGGATTAGCTATAAAACAAGCGCTTTTTTAGGCGCTTTTTTTATGGATTTTTTGTACAAAATGCGTACATAATCGCCAGCGTTGAAATACGACACGCATCACATAACGAGACTCAGCCCGCAAGGCTGACAAATATCTTCAATACTGGCGACTGGGCATGAAACTTTCACGGCGTCACTTTTTGCTGGCTACCGGGGCTACCGTCCTCTCAATGACCACGGGCAAACTCTTTGCGCGTGATGACATCATTCCATTATGGCCCGATGATCCACCGGGCGGCGGCGGGCCGTCTGGTCTGTTGAAAGTCAGTATGAACGGCTCCTGGACCAACATCGTTTCTCCAGCGATTCAACGTTTCCGCCCGGAAAATCCCAATGGCGAAGCGGTGATTGTGGCGGCTGGCGGCGGTTATCGTTTTATCGGCATGGGCCGTGAAGCCTGGCCCGTGGCGCGCTGGTTAAATGCCAATGGTTATACCGTGTATGTGCTGAGTTATCGTTTGCCGGGTGAGAAATGGCAGGCGGGCAATCTCGCGCCACTGCAGGATGCCCAACGCGCTATCCGTCTGGTGCGTTCGATGGAGCGTAAAGTGCATCTGCTCGGATTTTCTGCCGGTGGACACCTGCTCGGCATGGCGGCAGCACGCCCCGACTTCACGACCTATCCTGCGCAGGACCCGCTCGATCAAATTCGCCCAACCGCCGACAGCGTGGGCCTGATCTATCCGGTGATCACTCTTGAAGCACCGTATCAGAACACCAAAACGCACCTGATGATGGTGGGCGACCACGCGACGCCAACCCAGGAAGCGAACTGGTCAGTGCAAAACTATGTGACCCGCGCCTATCCGCCCACCTTCCTGGCGCAGGCGGAAGACGATCACACCTCCAATCCCCATAACACTGAAATGATGCGTGATGCCTGCCGCCGTATGCGCGTGCCGGTGGAACTGATTGAACTCAGCAGCGGCGGACACGGTTTTGGTCTGGGTAAAGCGGGTACGCCATCCGCGCTCTGGGATCAGGCGTATGTGCGGTGGCTGGATAAGCAGAATTAACGCGTGTCAGGTCGCCATAAATGGCGACCCTATAACAGCGTTGGGTGCGCATTTATGCGCACCAGGCGGGCCATCTCGTTACGTCAAATTAAAATGCTTATCCGGCTGGTGCGGTTCCGGCAACGGAAAATCATTATTCATCGCCTTCAAATTACGTTCGATATTCACGCACAGCGCATCCAGCGGCAGATGATTTGGCGCGGTGCCGAACGGATCTTCTAACTCCTCTGCCAGCGACTCCAGTGACAGGAAGGTGTAAGAAATAAACACCGATACCAGTGGCGTCATCAGATGCAAATCCGCCACCAGCGCGAACGGCAATAAGGTACAGAAGAGATAAACCGTGCGATGCAGAATCAAGCTGTAGGCGAACGGAATCGGTGTACCCGCCAGACGATCGCAGCCTCCCAGATAAGCCGACAGATGACTGAGATTCTCATCAATACTCTGCCAGACAATATCCGACACCAGACCTTCATCACGCCGCTGCGCCAGCCATTCACCCATGCACAACAACGTTTGAGAGGTGGGCATTGGATGGCCCAGCACCGCGTTGTGCCATTTTTCTGGCAGCAAACGCGCTAAGTCAGCCTTTGCATCAGTTTCACGTAAGCGATGTTTCAGCGCCCAACTAAAGGCCAGTTGCAGCCCGATAAATTCCTGCACCTGCGCTTCACTGATGCCGCGCAGGCATTTTATCTGGCGCAGCAATGAACGCTGGGTGATATGCATATTGCCCCACAGCGTACGGGCCTCGATAAAGCGTGCATAGCTGGCGTTGTTGCGAAAGCCGAGGAAGATGGCGATCGATACCCCAATCAGGCTAAAGGGGGCGGTAGTGAGGTGAATGCCGAAGGTGGAGTACCACGGATAGCCGATGATGGCGGCCACCGACATCAGTAAGTTGAGCGACAGGCGAAAGACAATGCTACTCAGCACCGAGCCGTGCCAGTCAAACAGCCGGAGGAACCAGTGTTGATGAGGACGTACGATCATTTTTGCGATGGTGTTTTTTATGATTTTGTCTGCAAAGGTTACGCCCGTTTTTGCCGTCGAGGCAATGTGCATATCGGGTATTTTTACGCTAAAAATGGCGTGTTTATGGTGTATTTATTCTTGTAAATCAACCTTCTAAAAACAGTTTGAACAAGTTGTAAAATTCTTTGCGTTATCTCTTCCTCGACCCTTTCTCTAAAGTTTATTCCAGCAGCACAACACACAAATTTAACGATACCTTTGAGGAATAAATCATGTCTAAACTCGACCTGCTCGACCCACAGAACTCAACTCTGATCTTCATCGACCATCAACCGCAGATGTCTTTTGGTGTCGCTAACATTGATCGCCAGCAGCTCAAAAATAACACCGTTGCCCTGGCCAAAGCGGGCAAGATTTTCGACGTGCCGGTGATTTATACCTCGGTAGAAACCGAAAGCTTCAGCGGCTACATCTGGCCAGAACTGCTGGCGGTGCACCCAGAATCGAAACCGATTGAGCGTACTTCTATGAACTCATGGGAAGATGCCAAATTCGTTGAGGCGGTGAAGAAAACCGGTCGCAAGAAGCTGATTATCTCCGCGCTCTGGACCGAAGTGTGCCTGACCTTCCCGGCACTGATGGCGCTGAAAGAGGGCTACGAAGTTTACGTAGTGACCGATACTTCTGGCGGCACCAGCGTCGATGCCCACGAACGTTCTGTGCAGCGTATGGTGCAGGCGGGTGCAGTGCCAGTGACCTGGCAGCAAGTGCTGCTGGAGTACCAACGCGACTGGTCACGTAAAGAGACCTACGATGCAGTGATGGATCTGGTGCGCGAACACAGCGGTGCTTACGGCATGGGCGTGGATTACGCTTACACCATGGTGCACAAAGCGCCACAGCGTCAGGCTTGAGTCACGACCGGCGCGGCAGGCTGATTTTCAGCGCATCGATAAACAGCCGCAGCGCCATCGACTGATGCTGGTTGGGCGGGAACCACAATGCCATACCTGCCGACTGCACCCGCCAGTCGGCCAGTAGCTCGACCAACTGACCGGATTGCAGCGCCGTTTCGGCGTAAAGCGACGGCACATAAGCAATGCCCAATCCGCTGATGGCCGCACTGGTCATCAGCGCGTTGTTGTCCAGCGTGATAATGCCTGGCACCTCGATCTCACATCTTTCTCCTGCTTTCTCATACTCCCAGCGGTAGCGTTTTCCACTGGGCAAACGATGTCGAATACACTGCTGTTGCAATAAATCCTGCGGTTGCTGCACCAACGGATGTGCGGCCAGATAGGACGGTGCGGCGACCGTCATAAAGCTCAGCGGGCCGCCTAAATGAATCGCCACCATATCCTGCGGCACATCTTCCACTAAGCGAATGCCGGCATCGAATCCGGCTGCAGTGATATCCACCAGTGCGCCCTGGGCGGCGAAGTCGAGTTGGATGTTGGGATAGTCGCGACTGAAAGCGGGCACCACTTTTTCCAGCAGGATACTGATTGCCGCGTCGCTGGCGCTGATGCGCAATATGCCCGCATGCTGCTGGCGGCGCGCGCTGACATCATGCAGCACCTCATCCATCTCATTCAGCAGTGGGGCGAGTCGATCGAGTAACTGTTGCCCGACATCGGTAAGTGACACGCTGCGCGTGGTGCGTTGAAATAGTTGTACCCCAAGATTGTGTTCCAGCGTTTTCACCAGATGGCTGAGTGAAGAGCGTTTCAGGCCAAGCATCTCGGCGGCACGGCGAAAGCTGCGCTGTTCACCCAGCGTTTTAATGGCCTGCAGTTCTTGCCAGGAAGGTCTTCTCATTGGTGGTTTTTCCTCACCAGGTCATGCGCGATTGGGGAGATTATGACCACCAGTAAAGCGATCTACTATCAGGTTTTCAATAAGAGGAGGTCAAAATGAAAACCTGGTTAATCACTGGTGCCAGCAGCGGGCTGGGCCGTTTAATGAGTGAAGATCTGTTGGCGCGCGGCGATCGCGTGCTGGCCTGCGTGCGCCGCACCGCTGCAATGGCGGATCTGCAGGCGCGATATGTCGAGCAGTTACAGGTCATCTCGCTGGACCTGGCTAACACCGCCAGCATCGCGCCGGCGGTTGCTCAAGCCTTTGCACAAGTGGAGCGCGTTGACGTGGTGGTGAGTAATGCCGCCTACGGTTTGTTTGGCGCGGCGGAAGAGCTGAGTGATGCGCAGATTGATCGCCAGATCGCCACCAATCTCACCGGCTCCATTCAGTTGATTCGCGCGGTAATTCCGCTGCTGCGCCAGCAGGGCGGAGGACGCATCGCGCAGGTTTCTTCTGAAGGTGGGCAGGTGGCTTATCCTAACTTCAGTTTGTATCACGCCAGCAAATGGGGCATCGAAGGCTTTGTTGAGGCGGTGCGTCAGGAGGTGGCCAGTTTTGGCATCGATTTCCTGCTGGTTGAGCCGGGTCCAACCGCCACTAACTTTGGCGCCGGGCTGGATATTGCGGATGCGCTGGAGGCTTATCACGACTCGGCGTCTGGCCAACTGCGCCGGGCGATCTTGTCGGGCGATTTCGCCATCAAAGGGGATGCGGCAAAATCGGTGACCGCGATGATCGCCACGCTGGATCAAGCAGCCATGCCACTGCGTTTAGCCCTTGGCAGCACGGCTTACGACAACATCGAAGCGGCGCTGGAGCGTCGGTTGGCGGAGTTGCGCGCACAAAAAGCGATCGCCTATGGCGCGGATGTTTCGAGTTAACACGCCGAGGCGCAAACCGCACATTGTAGCAGGCAAGGAGCGGGCATCACTGCCACACTAAGCACACAGTTTAAAGGCCTGCACGAAAAGTAGCGGCGCAATTTATTGCGCGTTGTTTTAAATCCAGCGCGATAAATCGCGCCGCTACAACAACGGTGCGAAGTCAGTTATGCGTGCTTCAATAAGGAGAACAGCAACCATGCAAGCGATGATCCTCAAACAACCCGGCGGCTTAGATCAGTTGCAACTCACCGATCTGCCCGATCCCGGCAGACCGGGTGCTGGCGAGATCCGTGTAGCGATCCACGCGACCTCACTCAATTTCCACGATCTGCTGGTGGCTAACGGATCGATCCCTACTGCGCAAGATCGCATCATGATGGCGGACGGTGCGGGCGTGGTGGAAGAAGTCGGCGCAGGCGTCACCGAATTTAAGCCTGGCGACCACGTGGTTTCCTGCTTCTTTCCGCAGTGGCAAGACGGTTTGCCTTTCGCACAGGTTGGCAATTTTGCCCAGACGCCGGGCGATGGCGCTGAGGGCTTTGCGGCGGAAGTGGTGGTGCGTTCGGCTCAGCACTTCACCCTGGCACCCCGTGGCTGGCGGCATGCGGAAGCGGCAACCATCACCACCTCCGGCCTGACGGCATGGCGCGCGCTGGTGGGTGATGCACAGATCAAAGCAGGGGACACCATCGTGACGCTGGGCACTGGCGGTGTGTCGATTACCGCACTGCAAATCGCGAAGGCGATGGGCGCACGCGTAATCGTCACCTCCTCTTCAGATGAGAAGCTGGCGAGGGCGCAAGAGTTGGGTGCTGATGCAGGTATCAACTATCGCAGCACATCGGAGTGGGGCAAAGCCGTGCAACAACTCACTGACGGCAGAGGGGCGGATGCGGTGATTGAGCTCGGCGGACCGGGCACCATGGCGCAGTCGATTGAGGCAGTGCGCGTGGGTGGCCATATTGCTTTGATTGGGGTGTTAACCGGATTCGAAGGTTCCGTGCCGACCGCACAACTGATGGCGAAACAGGCGCGTATCCAGGGGTTGATTGTCGGACATCGCCGCCAGCAGCAGGACTTTGTGCGGGCTCTGGAACAAACCGGTATTCGCCCGGTGATCAGCGACAGCTACGGTGCGTTGGGTGAATTGCCTGCGGCCTTCCAGCATCAGCAAGCTGCGGGTCACTTCGGCAAAATTACCGTCGAGTGGTAACCCGTGTCGCCTGTTTCCTCTTGGAGGAAACAGGCTTCAACACATCAGTAGTAATCACCGTGGCGGTAATCCCATGATGGGAAGATATCTGACAGCAGCGCCATGATTTTATCGACATCCAGACCTTTGCGGATCAGCACCGGGCACGGCGTGATTTTGCGTTCACCGTTTTGTTGCGGGATCAGGCGGCCTTCGCTATCCACCATCGACACCATCACGCCTTGTTCGTAGCGCACTTTATTGGCGTCGTTAGGCTGAATCGATTTCACGTAATCATTGGCTTCGATAATTAAATCAGCACGCGATGCAATACGCTCACCAATCCCCTCAACTAAACCACGGTTACCCTGACCCGATGGATTGGCTGAACTGGCGAAAGAGAATTTCCCGTGATCTTCCCACAGCGCTTTCGCAATATTTTCACCGGGACGACCAAATTTAATCACGAAGCAGCTGGTCTGGCGTCCGTCCATCATCAGCTCTTTTGAGCCATCATCCGGAATACGCGAAAGCGCATCTTCGCGCCACGGTAAAATACAGCCCAGTAAAATATCTTGATCCCAATGTTGCTGATAAAGCTGATCAATTTCTGGCGTTAATTGCGCCAGTGAACGCAGTTGTTCCAGTGAGCCGCACAGCACCACACCCGGCTTGTTGCGCTTGCGCTGCTTAGCTTCAAACTTGCGCTCCAGCCCGGCTTTATCGGAGGTCATAATGATGTAACCCACTTTGGTTGGGCTTACAATCATGCCACCGTCCTGTGACAAAATCTCGATGGCTTCAGGCTGTAACCCGCCATTCCAGGTTATTTGTTTACCGCTCATGGATCTACCCTATCTGCGTATCAATAGTGAATATGCAGGACGATTACCTGCAATGAAATTAAGGTATTAATTAACCCTTTAATGGATCTGGGATTAATTATTTTTGGAAAGCCATGCTGGGGATAATAGTACGATAATTAAAAGTTTTGCAACTGATGAAAATAACGATGGAATGTATAGGGTTAATTTTAAATAACGCCTGAAAACTGTAGTGTTATTTAAAATTGGGCGCTGAAAAGCCTTTTCAGCGCCAGGGATAATTAAAACAGCATGGCGTGCGCCACACCGCGCAGTGCGATACCGAGGATGATACCCGGCACCGCGAAGCGGAACAGGCGAGGGAAACGGCTCGATAACCCAAGGAAGATGCCAATGCCGGGCAGGTCAAAGGTCTGAATCAGCAAACCGGCCGACGCATTGATATTGTGGGCACTGTACAGACCTTTCTCCACCAATCCCGCTACCACGCCGTAGTAGGCGGTACCGCCTGCCAGACATTTGGTCAGTGCGGGCAATATGTAGACTTCGGAGATGTTGAGTTTATCCAGCAGCGGTGAGACTAATCGCGTGAGCATTTCAATGCCGCCGGATTCTTTCAAAATGCCCACCACGGACAGCGAGAGAATCAACATCGGCAGCGATCCCAGCGCCAGGCGGATGGCATCGGCGCCTGCGCTGTTGATAATCGCAATCAGCCCCATTTTGCTTTCGTTGTTGGCGACCGCTTCGTCTTCATTCAACAGTGCGGCATCGGAGAGCTTGCGACCAAAGCAGTGATAGGTCGCCGCTGCTGCCAGCACACCGCCACAGATGGAGATCAGCAGTGCCGCGCTCCAGTTCAGTCCTGCGGGTATCAACGGATAAAAGGCGTTGGCCTGACCCATGGCGAACAGCATGGCTAGCGTCGCCGCCATATGACGATCCGAGGTGCCGCGTTTTTCCATAATCGCTAATGCCGCCAGCGGTGCCGCGAAGCTGACGAAATTAAGCTGAATTAAGGCAAATAATGCCAGCCCGGTAATACCTAACGGTTTTAATAACGGCGTGGAATGACGTACTACAAAATCCAGTACGCCTTTCACTTCCAGATATTTCATGATGAATAACATCACCACCATGATCGGAATAAGCGTATACAGTGCAACATCCACGGAAGCTTTGCCCGCGGACATAATAATAGTGATGATATTCATGCCGGTTCCCGACGCCAAATCCACTGCTCACCCTGCGTCAACATTGTGCTCACGCTCCCCTTTCTGCCATCAAAAAACGCCAGCGCGAAGGGCGCCAGCAAAGGCTGAAATATTAGCCCGGCAGACTACGCTTGAGTAGTGAAGAAAATGGATTTTATCTTGCGGGAAATGGGAGGAATAGGTCATTGAGCGCCGGACAATTTCCGGCGCGCAATATTAGTCTTCCTGCTGGCGAATATTACGCGCCGTGCTTTGCAGTAATTTAAATGCGTCATATCGGTGATGATGCAGTGCCGAAACTAATGGTTCGGGATGCCAGCTATTTTCCTGGGTGGTCATGCTTTGCATCGCTGAGGTAACGTCGCTATACAGTCCGCTGGCGGTGGCGGCCAGAATCGCTGAGCCCAGTAATACCGGTTCCGGGCACAGGGTCGATTGCACCGGAAGTTGGCAGCTGTCGGCTAACAGTTGGCGCACCAGCGGATGCTGCCCGGCACCGCCGCTGATCACGATTGAGCGGGTGACAATGCCTTTGCTGGTTTGGGCTTCAATGATCTGCCGCAGGCCATAGCCAAGGCTGCACAAGCCTGCGATATACAGCGAGATGAGACTCGCGACATCATTATCCATGCCTAAACCGCAAATCACCGCGCGGGCATAAGGATCGCCAAAGGGGGCACGATTGCCGGCGAACTCCGGCACGATATGCAGGCCTTCCACCAGCCGCACGGTTTCTGAGTCGCTGGGGGCGTTTTGCCGGGCCTGCTCCGCGAGATACACCGGCAGTGAGAGGCCCGCTGCATCAGCGGCCTGCTGCGCGATGACCGCAGCAGGATGCATTTCCAGCAGGCGATCGATGGCCGCGCCCGCCGCGCTTTGTCCTCCTTCGCTTAACCACAAGCCGGGCACCATCGCTGAGTAGTAAGGCCCCCACACGCCGGGCACAAAAGCTGCTTCGTGGGTCGGCGTCATGGTGCAGGATGAGGTGCCAAACACGTAAGCGAGTTTCTCTTCCGGGCGGCCATCCGCGCCCAGCGTTCCCACGCCGCCTGCGTGGGCATCAATTAAGCCTGCGGCAATCGGTGTCCCCACGGGTAAACCAAAATCGGCGGCAGCTTGCGCGGTTAAGCCATTACCGCAAGGCGTTCCCGGTTCAACGATGCGCTGTCCTATACGTGAAAAGTTTTCCTGCGCGAATTCCGGCAGCCCGATGGCATCGAAGTAGTCCGCATCCCAGCGCTGCTCATGCGCCAGATAGTTCCATTTACAGGTCACCGTGCAGGAGGAGCGCGCCGTATCGCCGGTGGCGCGCCAGCTGAGGTAGTCGGTGAGGTCAAAGAAGTGGGCCGCCTGCTGGAATGTCTGCGGATTGTGGGTCTTCAGCCACAGCAGTTTTGGCATCTCCATTTCCGGCGAGATGCGGCCACCAACGTAGTCGAGTACCGGGTGTGCAGTGGCATTGATGGCGTCGGCCTGCTGTGTAGCGCGATGGTCCATCCACACAATGATATTGCGTTCCGCTTCGCCATCCGGGCTGACGGATAACGGTTGGCCGTGTTCATCGATTACCACCAGCGAACAGGTGGCGTCAAAACCGATACCGGCTACGGCTTTAGGATCGATGGCGGCCGTTGCAATGGCCTCACGGATGCAGTGGCTTACCGCCTGCCAAATCTCATTGGCGGATTGCTCCACCACATTACCGTGTGCCCGGAAGGTGGTGATGCGCTGTTTTGCATGTCCCAACAGATTGCCCGCCCGATCAAACACCCCGGCACGGGCACTGGCAGAACCGACATCCACACCAATCAGATATTTTTCGTTGCTCATGCTGCTTCACCTCGAACGGTTACAGGTCAACACTGTTAGGGAGAATAACGATATCGCGCACGGTCACGCCAGGCGATCGCGTCACCATAAACAGCACCGATTCCGCGACTTCAATGGGCTGCATCAGGCTGCCATTGGCTAGTGCGTCATCCAGCTTCTCTTGCGGCCAGTCATCGAGCAGGGCAGTGACCACCGGGCCGGGCAACACCGCGCCGACTCGAACGCCATACTGCGCTACCTGACGACGCGTGGAATGCACAAAGGCCTGCACCGCGAACTTCGATGCGGTATAGATGGGTTCCCAGACCACCGGCACCACGCCCGCAATGGAACTGGTGAAAATGATGTCACCCGATTTCTGGGCGATAAGATGCGGCAGCACCGAACGCACACAACGGAAGGCGGCGCTGGTGTTGAGTTTCAGTACACGATCCCAGATATCGGGATCGCCTTCCGCCACCGGCCCGCCGATATAGGCCCCGGCGTTGGCGTGGAAAATATCCAGACGACCCGCCAGCTTGAGAATGTCATTGAGAATGCCGTCAACCTGTTTGCCGTCCATCAGGTCAATCTGCAGCGCGAGTGCCTGAGGGCCCAGCTCCGCCACCAGCTGCTGCAACTTGTCGCCGTCGCGATCGATGAGAACGACTTTCGCACCGGCCTGTAGCAATACCTTACTGCATTCAAGGCCGATTCCGGAGGCAGCGCCGGTAATGGCGGCGACTTTTCCGTTGAGAGGGTTATGCATGGAGAAGAGGTTCGAGTTCATCTTATAATCCTTTATCAATGGCGTTTTAGGTGGTGCTCAATCGATGAAGCACAACTATCACCCCCACTTCTAACCAGCAACAAAATGCGCAATAAAGGGATGGGTTCTGTGACGGGGATCGGCAAAAACAAGAAAACCACCATTTATGACCTGGCGGAACTCACAGGGGTTTCGGCAAGCGCGGTAAGCGCGATTTTGAGTGGTAACTGGAAGAAGCGGCGCATCAGTGCCAGTACTGCCGAGAAAGTGAGCCGGATTGCGCAAGAGCAGGGCTATGCGCTGAATCGGCAGGCCAGCATGCTGCGCACGACGCGCTCGAAAACCATCGGGATGATCGTGCCGAAATACGACAACCGTTATTTTGGCTCGATTGTGGAAAAGTTTGAGCAGATGGCGCGCGATCGCGGCCTGTTCCCGGTGATTACCTGTACGCAGCGCGATCCCGATTTAGAGCTGGAAGCCGTGCAAACCATGCTGTCCTGGCAAGTGGATTATATGGTGGTAACTGGCGCAACTGACCCGGATCGCATCACTGTACTGTGTCAGAACGCTTCCGTGCCTTCGCTCAATCTGGACCTACCCGGTTCGCTGGCTCCTTCCATTATTTCAGATAACTTCAATGGCGCACTGAGTCTGACGCGCACTTTGCTGGAGAAATGCCCGCAGGCGCTGATTTTTATCGGCGGACGCGCCAGTGACCACAACAGTAAAGAGCGTCTGCGCGGCTTTTTGGCGGCGCATCAGGAACGCCAAATTGCGGTGCCGGAAGAGAATGTGCTGCTGTGCGGTTATGAGCCAGAAAAAGCGCAAACCGCGTTGAAAAGTTACTTTCAGCAGCATCCTGTCCGGCAGTTCGGTCTGTTTGTAAACTCCACGATTTCGCTGGAAGGGGTGGTGCAGTTTCTGCGCGCGGAGAATCTGTTAACGGATGATAAGCATCCCGTCATCGGCTGCTTCGATTGGGACCCGTTTGTAGCGCTGCTGTGCAAAGACATCACCATGGTGAAACAGGATGTGGCAAGCATGATGGACAGGGTGTTTAGTCTGATTGAGAGCGGTGAGCAAGCGATTCAGGTGGTGGAAGTGCCGGTGCTGCAGATATAAAAAAGGCGGATTTCATTCCGCCTTATCTCTGGTCGCCATAAATGGCGCACTGCTCGTCAGTTTAGCGCTTTCGGTTGCCATAAGTGGCAACCCTAGGGCTATCGTGCGAGGTTTTTGTAGGGTGCAACTTGATGCGCACCCGGATTATCGCATGGTAACGAACTCTTCCGCCGCCGTCGGGTGAATCGCCACGGTGTTGTCGAAGTCCTTCTTGGTGGCACCCATTTTCAGCGCCACGGCGAAGCCTTGCAGCATCTCATCCATACCGTTGCCGATACCGTGGATACCGACAATCTTCTCTTCCGGTCCAACGCACACCAGCTTCATACGACATGGCTGGCGATGCTGCGTGACGGCGGTGTACATGGCGGTGAAGGAGGATTTATACACTTTTACCTCATCGTCGCCATACTGCTCGCGCGCCTGAGGCTCGGTCAGGCCAACAGTACCAATCGGCGGATGAGTAAACACCACGGTCGGCACGTTGCTGTAGTCCAGATGCTCGTCCGGCTTATTGTTGAACAGACGTTCAGAGAGACGACGGCCAGCAGCCACCGCCACCGGTGTCAGCTCGACGGCACCGGTGTTGTCGCCCACTGCATAGATGCCTTTCACGTTGGTATTCTGGAACTTATCCACGTTGATATAGCCTTTCTCGTTCAGCGCAACGCCGGTCACGGAGAGGTTAAGGTTATCGGTGGCCGGTTCGCGACCAATCGCCCACACCAGGCAATCAACGGTTTGCTCATGGCCGTTTTCCAGTTGCAGCGTCAGGCTGCCGTCAGCATTTTTGATCACCGCTTTTGGAATCGATTCAGTGTGCAGCGTCGGGCCTTCGGCTTGCATCACTTCCACCAGCGTATCAACGATCAACGGGTCGAAGCTGCGCAGCGGTGCATGTTTGCGCACAAACAGGTGGGTTTCTGCTCCCAGTGCGTTCACCACGCCCGCCAGTTCCACCGCGATATAGCCGGCGCCGACCACTGCAACACGTTTTGGCAGCGCATCCAGCTCAAAGAAGCCGTCGGAATCGATACCGTATTCTGCGCCAGGTACGTGCGGATGGCTCGGGCGGCCGCCTGTGGCAATCAGGATATGGTCGGCGGTGAGGGTTTCACCGTTCACTTCCACAGTGTTGGCATCAACAAAGCGCGCGAAGCCTTTGATCACTTCAACGTTATTTTTACCCAGCACGTTATCGTATGAGGTGTGAATACGATCGATATAGGCGCTGCGGTTCTTCACCAGCGTAGGCCAGTCAAAACGGTTTACGGTGGTGTCGAAACCGTAATCCGGGCCATACAAGTGGATGGCTTCAGCAATCTGTGCCGCATGCCACATCACCTTTTTCGGGACGCAGCCCACGTTGACACAGGTACCGCCCAATTCTTTCGCTTCGATCAAGGCGCACTTCTGGCCATGCATCGCCGCACGGTTAATGGAGGCGATACCGCCGCTGCCGCCGCCAATCGCGAGGTAATCAAAATGTCGGGTCATCCGGAATGTCCATCTGTTGGAAGAAAATTGGCATAGAGTGTAACGCTGCTTGCGCAAGCGGCGCAAAGGTTCAGCCTATGATTATGATAGGGTGTTATTCAGGTTTCGCTCACAGGGAAGAAAACTATGCATCTCACTTTTCTTGGCACCGGCGCGGGTGCGCCGAGCCTGCAACGCAACGTCACCGCCATTGCGCTGACGCTGTCGAAACGCGGTGACACCTGGCTGTTCGACTGCGGTGAGGCGACACAGCATCAGTTTATGCGCTCCGCGCTTAAGCCCAGCAAGCTGGCAAAAATCTTCATTACCCACCTGCACGGTGACCACATTTTCGGTCTGCCGGGTTTGCTCACCAGCCGCTCAATGGCGGGATTGCTGGAGCCGATGACCATTTATGGTCCGCAAGGTATCAAACAGTTTATCGAGACGGCGCTCAGCCTGAGCGGCTCTTACACCAGCTTTCCGCTGGAGATAATCGAAATCGAAGCCGGTGAGGTATTGGATGACGGTGAATTCCGCGTCACCGCCTATCCGATGAATCATGTGGTGGAGTGTTATGGCTACCGCATCGAACAGCATGACAAGCCGGGTTTTCTGGATGCACCAAGGTTAAAAGCCGAGGGTGTGCCGCGTGGGCCGTGGTATCAGGATTTAAAACAGGGCAAACGTATTCAACTGGATGATGGACGTGAAATCGACGGTGCGGCGTATCTTGGGCCCGCCACCAAAGGCAAAGTGGTGGCGATTTTTGGTGATACCGGCCCTACCGATGTGGCACTGCAGTTGGCAGCCAACGCGGATGTGATGGTGCATGAAACCACGCTGGAAGCGGCATTGGCCGAGAAAGCCAATGGTCGCGGCCACTCCACCACGGTCCAGGCGGCCGAAGTGGCCAGGCTGGCGGGGGTGAAGCGCATGATCGCCACGCATTTCAGTTCGCGCTATGTGTCGAGTGATCGGGAGAGATTGCTGGCGGAGTGCCAGTCGGTGTTTATGGCTACCGAGCTGGCACGTGATTTCGCAGTATTCGAGATTTAATGCTGTAACGCGGGGTAGGTGAAGAACAGCAGATGCGTCAGGTTCAGCAGAAAATGCACGCCGGTGGCGACCCACACGCGTCCGCTCCAGTGCCACGCCAGGCCATATATCAGGCCAGCCAGCGTGGCGAAAATCACCAGCAACATGCCGCCGGGGAAGTGTGCCAGGCCAAACAGCAGTGAGGCGATTAATAGTGCTGCCACGCCACCGATTTTCTGCCGCAGACGCTGTTGCAGATAGCCACGGAAGAAGGCTTCCTCCGCCAGCGAGACAAAAAACAGGTTCGCCAGCATAAAGCTGCCGAGCCATTCAGGCCAGTGCGGCTCAATCGCCAGTCCACCCAACATCACGGCGACATACAGCAGTAGCGGGATTGCCGCTAACAGCAGCAGCCAGAGGATCTTGTGCGCTGGGGGGAACTTTTGTGTGCGGAACAGCGTCGGCAACGCCGCCAGCAGTACAAACGGAATCAGCGCTTTATCGAAGTTGTAGTAGAAGCTGAACGGCGCGCTGTTGGGGCCAACCTGTAGCTCTTCGATCTGGCGCGGGTTGTTGAAGCCGGGCAGCAGGTGCAGGAGCAGGCTGCCGGCGATTAGCACCAGTAAAGCTTCACAGATGACCAACACCACGCGGTTAGTCGGGTTCTCTACCCGAATCCACGCCAGCAACGCAATAGCACCCAATATGGCAATAGCTGGCCAGTTGAGCACATCCTGAAACAGGCCCATCAACGTCGCCAGCAACAGCAACAGCACGGCGAGACGTTTGGCAGGCGACAGCACCGTAAGCGCACCAGCCAGAATGATCCACATAACAAGGGTCCTTTGAAAGAGAGGCGGCTTGGGCGACCCAAGGGAGCCCCCTACAAATCATCTGTAGGGGCGAGCCTTGGCGCGCGCGTTGGCAAGGGATGTGTTTACTCGGGTACGATCTGCGTCACGCTGTAATGGCCCGTTCCTGCTGGCACCAGCTTCTGATGCAGCCAAGGCAACAGCTCTTCCATCTGTGCTTTCAGCTTCCACGGTGGGTTAATCACAATCATGCCCGAGGCGGTCATGCCGCGCTGATCGCTATCTGGGCGCACCGCCAGTTCAATCTGCAGAATGTTGCGGATGTTGCTGGCTTCCAGGTCTTTGATCATGTGTTTGATCTGCTGGCGCAGCACCACCGGATACCACAGCGCATACACCCCGGTGGCAAAACGCTTGTAGCCTTCCTGAATCCCTTTCACCACATCCTGATAATCACTTTTCAGCTCATACGGGGGGTCAATCAGAATCAAACCACGACGGCTCAGCGGCGGGAGTTTGGCCTTCAACTGTTGATAGCCGTCACCACGTGCCACCCGCGCACGGCTGTCTTTGCTGAATTCGTTGCGCAGCAGCGGGTAATCGCTGGAGTGCAGTTCGGTCAGTTCCAACTTGTCATCTTCACGCAGCAGATGGCGTGCGATCAGCGGTGAGCCGGGATAGTAACGCAAGTTGCCATGCGGGTTGAGGTTGCGCACCGCCGACAGATAGGGCTTCAACAGCTCTGGCGTGTCCGGCTGCTGCCAGATGCGCGCAATGCCTTCCAGATATTCACCGGTACGCTCGGCGTGCTCTCCGCTCAACTGGTAACGGCCGGCACCGGCATGCGTATCCAGATACAGGAACGGTTTTTCCTTCTCCATCAACGCGGTGAGGATCAGGCTTTCAACGGTATGTTTGAGCACGTCGGCGTGGTTGCCGGCATGAAAACTGTGGCGATAACTGAGCATAAAAAAGAGAGGTCCGCGGTTGGATCAAAAGGAGTAAAAAACATCGTGTGTGGCGCGATTATAGCCGTGCTGCGTAAAAATTGCTGACGTTTTGGCGCTCGCGCTTTTTTCTTCGTCGGTCCATCCTTAGTGGCATTGATTTTCAGGCTCTCTGACCGCATGTTAGAAAGATTGCGTCGCGCGAATCTCGCGCCCGAACACTACGATGAAAGGACTGCGCTTATGACCAATCCGTTACTCACCCCTTTTTCGCTTCCGCCGTTTTCTGCCATCAAACCTGAGCACGTGGTTCCCGCTGTCACTGAAGCGCTGAACAACTGCCGTGCCGAAGTTGAACGCGTGGTGGCGCAGGGTGCACCTTACACTTGGGATAATTTAGTGCAGCCACTGGCTGAAGTGGATGACCGCCTGGGCCGTATTTTCTCCCCGGTCAGTCACCTGAATTCGGTTAAAAACAGCCCGGAACTGCGTGAAGCCTACGAGCAGACGCTGCCGCTGCTGTCAGAATACAGCACCTGGGTAGGCCAGCATGAAGGCCTGTATCAGGCTTACCGTGATTTAAAACAGGGCGACAGCTATGCCGCACTGGATATCGCACAGAAGAAAGCCGTCGATAACGCGCTGCGTGATTTTGAGCTGTCTGGTATCGGCCTCGATAAAGAGAAGCAGAAGCGCTATGGCGAAATCGCGGCGCGTCTGTCTGAACTGGGTTCGACCTACAGCAACAACGTGCTCGACGCTACCATGGGCTGGAACAAGCTAATCACCGATGAAGCGGATCTGGCGGGGATGCCAGAGAGCGCGCTGGCGGCGGCAAAAGCGCAGGCCGAAGCTAAAGAGCAAGAAGGCTGGCTGCTGACGCTGGATATCCCGAGCTATCTGCCGGTAATGACCTACTGTGATAACGCTGCCCTGCGCGAAGAGATGTACCGTGCGTACTCGACGCGTGCGTCTGAGCAGGGGCCAAATGCCGGTAAGTGGGATAACGGCCCGGTGATGGCGGAAGAGTTGGCACTGCGTCACGAACTGGCACAACTGCTGGGCTTCGACTCCTTCGCGGATAAATCCCTTGCCACCAAAATGGCGGAAAACCCGGCACAGGTCATCGACTTCCTGACCGATCTTGCCAAGCGTGCGCGTCCTCAGGGCGAGAAAGAGTTGGCACAGCTGAGAGCCTTCGCCAAAAAAGAGTTTGGCGTTGATGAGATGAACCCGTGGGATCTCACCTACTACGGCGAGAAACAGAAGCAGCATCTTTACACCATCAGCGATGAGCAACTACGCCCGTACTTCCCAGAAGAGCGTGCGGTCAGCGGCTTGTTCGAAGTGGTCAAACGCATTTACGGCATTACCGCGAAAGAGCGCAAAGACGTCGATGTTTACCATCCGGATGTGCGCTTCTTCGATCTGTTTGATGAAAGTGGTGAGCTGCGTGGCAGTTTCTACCTCGATCTCTACGCGCGTGAGCACAAACGTGGCGGCGCCTGGATGGATGATTGTGTCGGCCAGATGCGTAAAGCCGATGGCAGCCTGCAGAAGCCAGTGGCGTACCTCACCTGTAACTTCAATCGTCCGGTGCAGGGCAAGCCTGCGCTGTTCACCCACGATGAAGTGACCACGCTGTTCCACGAATTTGGTCACGGCCTGCACCATATGCTGACGCGCATCGAAGCGCCTGGCGTGTCGGGCATCAGCGGTGTGCCATGGGATGCGGTCGAACTGCCAAGCCAGTTTATGGAAAACTGGTGCTGGGAGCCGGACGCACTGGCGTTTATCTCCGGCCATTACGAAACCGGTGAGCCGCTGCCAAAAGATCTGCTGGATAAGATGCTGGCGGCGAAGAACTATCAGGCGGCGCTGTTTATCCTGCGTCAGCTGGAGTTCGGCCTGTTCGATTTCCGTCTTCACACGGAATTTAATCCAGAAAAAGGTGCGCAAATCCTCGAAACGTTGCGTGAAGTGAAGAAGCAGGTTGCCGTGGTGCCAAGTCCAGAGTGGGGCCGTTTCCCACACGCCTTCAGCCACGTCTTCGCGGGCGGTTATGCCGCCGGTTACTACAGCTATCTGTGGGCGGATGTGCTGGCGGCCGATGCTTACTCTCGTTTCGAAGAAGAGGGCATCTTCAACCGTCAAACCGGTCAGTCGTTCCTCGATAACATCCTGACGCGCGGCGGTTCAGAAGAGCCAATGGAGCTGTTCAAACGCTTCCGTGGCCGTGAACCGCAACTGGATGCGATGCTGGAACACTACGGAATTCAGGGATAAGCCTGCTTGTGAATATCGGTTTAATCGATGAAACAGGCGCCGGAGACGGCGCCTTATTACATCTGGCGCAGCGCTGGGGTTTGCAGCATGACGATCAGTCCGTGATGGCGCTGGTGCTGACGTCGGAGCATCTTGAGCTGCGCAAACGGGATGAGCCGAAACTAGGCGGCATCTTTGTGGACTTCGTTTCTGGCGCCATGGCGCACCGCCGTAAGTTTGGCGGTGGTCGGGGTGAAGCGGTGGCAAAAGCGGTGGGCATCAAAGGTGGTTATCTGCCGGATGTGGTTGACGCAACGGCGGGGCTGGGGCGTGATGCCTTTGTGCTGGCGGCGTTAGGTTGCCGCGTACGCATGCTGGAGCGCCATCCGGTGGTCGCCGCGTTGCTGGATGATGGCTTACGCCGGGGATATGAAGATGCTGAGATTGGCGGCTGGCTGCGTGAACGGCTGACGTTGCTGCATGTGGTGAGCCAACAGGCGTTGAGTGATATCACACCCGCGCCGGATGTGGTGTATCTCGACCCGATGTATCCGCATCGTCAGAAGAGCGCGCTGGTGAAGAAGGAGATGCGCGTGTTTCAGTCGCTGGTGGGCCCGGATGAAGACGCTGATGCGTTGCTGGAACCGGCGCGCCGTCTGGCAAAAAAACGCATCGTGGTAAAACGCCCGGATTACGCACCGCCGTTGGCGGGTGTGGAAACTCAATCTGCGGTGGTCACCAAAAGCCATCGGTTTGATATTTATCCGCCATTGGTTTAATGCTTTCCTGTTAAAAGGTCGGCATAAATGCCGACCAAACAGACGGTTGCGGCTTATTCGTCGTCTGCATCACGCAGCGGCACAATCAACATATCAATGTGCACGGTGTTGATCAGCTGGCGTGCTGAAGACATCAACTTGCTCCAGAAATCCTGATGGTGGCCACACACCACCAAATCCACATCGTACTTTTTAATCGCATCCACCAGCACCTGGCCAAGATCGCCGCTGCCGCTCAGGGTTTCACTGATCGGATAACCGGCGTTGGTTGACAGCTCTTTCAGTGCGGTGTGGGTCTCTTCGGAAATGCGCTTCTGCATGTCACCCAGGTTGACGTCAATCAGCCCGGTGTAGAGGTCTGAATAGTTCACATCAACGTGGATGAGAGAGATTTTAGCGTCGTAGGGGCGGGCCAGCGAAACGGCTTTATCAACCAGCAACTGGCTTTCCGGGGAAAGGTCTACTGCAATCAGGATGTGTTTATAAGCCATGATAAAACTCCTTTCTCAAGATTCTGGGGGCAACCCGAAGTTTGCCTTCACGGCGGGCGTTGTCCTTTGCGCACAATGGCGATGAAGCGCCGCCAGCCACAATTTATGCCTACAGGCGTATGTTGTTATGTTTTGAGTATAGCCAGAGTTGTTAACAAATGCTGCAATCTGCGGCTCGCTTGTGAGGAAGATCAAGCGCTATCGCGATTTTCACTCGCGGTGAACGAAAATCATCGCTGGAAAAAAATTGAACAGATCTCCTACACTGAAAATGAGTGCCACCGCCGTCTGGGTTACGCGCTCGGGCTCGCATAACAACAATGCAATTCGATTCATCTGTGGCTGGTTTATTTCCCGTGGGGCGTCTACAGCATTTCCCCGCTGCATTCGACGTCATTGCGGCTCCAGCTGGGAGGGGAACATGATCAGCACTATCGCGCTTTTTTGGGCTCTGTGTGTGGTTTGTCTGGTGAATATGGCGCGCTACTTCTCTTCTTTGCGCTCGCTATTGGCTGTGCTGCGCGGTTGTGATCCGCTGCTGTATCAATATGTGGATGGGGCGGGGTTCTTCACGTCTCATGGCCAGCCCAGTAAGCAGGTGCGGCTGGTGCGTTATATCTGGGATAAGCGCTATCGCGATCATCACGACGACGAATTCATTCGCCGCTGCGAGCGCGTGCGTGGGCAGTTTGTGCTGACCAGTGGGCTGTGTTTTCTGGTGGTGGTGAGCCTGATAGCCATGGCGATCTGGCAATAAAAAAGGGCGACATTGCTGTCGCCCCTCTGTTTTCTACGGATGGCTTAAATAATCTTCAGGGCAATCCAGTAGAGCGAACCTGACAGCACAATACACACCGGCAGGGTGAACACCCATGCCATGGCGATATTTTTGATGGTGCGGCTTTGTAAGCCACCGCCATCAACCAGCATGGTGCCGGCAACCGATGACGACAGGATGTGCGTGGTCGACACCGGCATACCGGTATAACTGGCGATACCAATAGAGACCGCAGCGGTGACCTGTGCAGACATGCCCTGCGCATAGGTCATGCCTTTCTTACCGATTTTCTCGCCGATAGTGGTCGCCACACGACGCCAGCCAATCATGGTACCAATGCCCAGCGCTAACGCCACCGCCATGATGATCCAGACCGGTGCGTACTCCACGGTGCCCAGCAGATCGCCCTTCAGCTTGTTGAGGAAGCGCTTATCATCAGCACTGGTCTCCGGCAGCTTCGCCGCGCGGTCAGCGGTATCCGATACGCACATCAGCAAACGACGCATCTGGCTACGCTGATCAACGGTCAGTTGATCGTAGCTGTTCAGATTAGCCAGCAAGCCTTGTGCGCGGTCGATAGCCTGAAGGGCACGACTGCTGTCGCAATGGAACTCATGCGGACCGCCCACTGACTCTTCCGGCGTCGGCACCACAGGGGGCGCCATCTGCACGATGTGCGTCAGAGAATCACCATGCTGCTGATAGTACTGCTGCAGATGATTAACGGCATCACGTGTTCGGGTGATGTCATAACCGGAGGCATTCATGTTCACCACGAAACCGGCCGGTGCTACGCCAATCAGCACTAACATAATCAGGCCAATGCCTTTCTGACCATCGTTAGCACCGTGCGAGTAGCTCACGCCGATTGCTGAGACAATCAGTGCAATACGTGTCCAGAACGGTGGCTTCTTCTTGCCATCGATCTTTTCACGGTCTGCAGGGGTCATGTGGATACGCGAACGTTTCGTGGTGCCGCTCCAGTAGCGACGCAGCAAGAAAATCAGCGAACCCGCAATCACCAGTCCGACAATCGGTGACAGAATCAGAGAAAGGAAAATATTGATCACTTTCGGCAGGTTGAGCGCGTCAACCACCGAGGTGCCGGTCATCAGGGCATTGGTGAGACCAATACCGATAATGGCGCCAATCAATGTATGCGAACTGGAGGCCGGTAAACCCAGATACCAGGTACCCAGGTTCCAGATAATGGCTGCCAGCAGCATGGAGAACACCATGGCAAGGCCATGTGCGGAACCGACGTTCAGTAGCAGATCCGTAGGCAGCATATGCACGATGGCATAGGCCACACTCAAACCGCCCAGCAAAACGCCTAAGAAGTTGAAAACACCAGCCATCACAACCGCCAACTGCGCCCGCATCGCACGGGTATAAATGACAGTAGCGACTGCGTTAGCCGTGTCGTGGAAACCGTTGATTGCTTCATAGAACAATACGAACAGCAGAGCAATAACCAAAAACAGGCCGGTGCTTAGGTCAAGACCAGCAAACAGATGCAGCATAAACGTTACGCCATTTTGGAGGACATGAACGCGGCGCATTATCTGCGACAACACGCATGATGTGAAAGGAAAATATAGTCCCTTTTTGTCTTAAAATTGCAATGTAAGCACTAAGACAAGGCAAAAAGGCTGAAAAATAAGGCAGTTACATTATGACACATTTGCGGCATTTTTTTGACGCTGGCGCGAATTGCCGCAGATCTCTACAATCAGCGCCTTTCAATCAGGTGGGTTAAGAGCTGTGGACAAGTTTGACGTTATCATTATTGGTGCAGGCGCAGCCGGCATGTTCTGCGCAGCGCAGGCAGGACAGTTAGGTCGTCGCGTGCTGCTGCTGGATAACGGCAAAAAGGCCGGGCGCAAAATCCTGATGTCGGGCGGTGGTCGTTGTAATTTCACCAATATGTACACCGAACCGGCGGCGTATTTTTCGCACAATCCGCATTTCAGTAAATCGGCGTTGGCACGTTATACCCAGTGGGATTTCATCGATCTGGTGAACCGTCATGGCATTGCCTATCACGAGAAAACCCTCGGCCAGCTGTTCTGCGATGATTCGGCCCAGCAGATTGTCGATCTGCTTTTAAAAGAGTGTGAAGCCGGACAGGTGACGTTGCGTTTGCGTAGCGAAGTGCTGAGCGTGGCACGTGATGAGAAAGGTTACACGCTGCAACTCAACGGCTCAGAGGTTCAGGCGGAAAAACTGGTGATCGCCAGCGGTGGATTATCGATGCCGGGGCTGGGTGCTACGCCATTTGGCTATAAAGTCGCCGAACAGTTTGGCCTGAAAGTCTTCCCGACACGCGCCGCGCTGGTGCCTTTCACGTTGCACAAGCCGTTGCTGGATCAGCTAAACACGCTGTCGGGCGTGGCATTGCCGACCACGATAACAGCACAAGACGGCACGCTGTTTAAAGAAGCGATGCTGTTTACCCATCGCGGTTTGTCCGGCCCGGCGGTGTTGCAAATCTCCAGCTTCTGGCAACCTGGGGAATTCGTCACCATCAACCTGTCACCGGAAACCTCGCTGGAGGATTTCATCAACGTGCAGCGCGAGGCGCATCCCAATCTCAGCCTGAAAAACAGCCTGGCAAAAATCTTGCCGAAGCGGCTGGTGGAAGTGTTGCAGGAGTTGAAGCAGATCCCGGATGTCACCTTGAAACAGCTTAACAGCAAACAGCAGGGTGAACTGGTGAATACGCTGCATCAATGGCGCGTGCAGCCCAACGGCACCGAAGGGTATCGCACGGCGGAAGTGACTCTGGGCGGTGTGGATACCACCCAGCTTTCATCAAAAACCATGGAAGCGCGCGACGTGCCTGGACTGTACTTTATCGGTGAAGTGGTGGATGTCACCGGTTGGCTGGGCGGGTATAACTTCCAGTGGGCATGGAGTTCGGCCTGGGCGTGCGCGCAGGCGCTGTAAATATCTGCACCCTGGAGACGGTCGCCATAAATGGCGACCCTACAAGGAAAATGTAGGGTGCGCATTTAGGTACAACCGGGCCAATGGCGGCATCGGATGCAATGACGCATTTATGCGCACCTGGCCAATGGCGACCGTTTCCGTGACAGCACACGCCAACATGAATTGGCTATTGCGCGGCTTTTCCCGCCAATGTCGAGGCGGGTGCCAGTTCGCTAGAGTGATCCTGCAACAGCACACGTCCCAACAGGCTATCTCTGTTCACCACGCCGTATTTCAGGTGCGTGGCGATATATTTGCGGTCAAAGCTGGTGAGTTTATACACCGGCGGCAAAATCTCCGGCAACGCATCCACCATCAGCATGCGACTCAGTTTTACCGGGCGCCAGCCGCTCAGGGTTTGATACAGCAACGCACCGGCTTCCGCCTTACGTAAATAGAAGTTGTACTGGTTCTCTTCGCGCAACGCCTGTTGCTGAGCGATATAGACCACCAGATAATCTGGCGTTTTAATCCCCTGCAGAATGGTGTCGTAGTTGGGCAGCGCCAGCAGTTGCTGGAAAAAAGCGGCAGAACCTAACTCGACGATAGGCCGGAAACACTGTAGCCAGCGGCCAATAAAGGCATTGTTTTTCGGTGCCGCCAGGAACCAGGATTCAATCACCGGATAATCGCGATCGCGAATCGACTCCTCGCGATAAAAGGCGACCAGGTCATATTGTTGATCCGCATTGACCGCCAGCAGTTCATCCAGCGTGCGATTGAGAATGATGGTGGCATCCATCCAGACACCGCCATAGCGGTGTAATAGTTCCAGACGGATCACATCACTTTTATGCGAAGCACGCATATCCGGGTGAACAAACTTCAGGTCCGGCAAATACTCGTGCATGTTGAGGTTGTTAATGACCGTCAGCGCATAACTGGGGTTTTCACGCGCTATTTTATCAACAAAGATTTGTACTTCAGCGGGCAGCTTTTCACTTTCCCAGTACATCCAAATTTGACGCGGAATCGGCGCAGGAGAATTGGCACGGGCCTGAAAATGGATATCCTGCTCGGCGATCCTGTTGTAGTCGGGGAGGCGCTTGCGGGTTGTCAGTTTTTTTTCTGCCAGCAAAGCCAACGAGACCAGATGTAATTTGAGTTTATTATCGAACATGGTGATTCCTGTAACCAGGTCGCCCGCTGTCCCAGTTTTTGCCCAAATCTGGACCTAAACTGGCCCTGAAACAGCTGGCGCAATGAGCCGATAATGGCCCGAAAAGTGGCTCAAAATTAACAAACAGCGCCGAACTGCTCAATAAATAAACCCGAAAAATCCAACTTTAAGAGAATACGCAGAGGGTACAGAAATCCGTGCCTTGCAAAGCAAGCGTTTAGCCGCTGTTAACCGGCAAATCTGTTAAGATCGCCGCGATTCTTTTTAAGTCGGTCAATCTCAATATGTTAAAACTCAAATTTTTGCTGCCTGCGGTTATCGTTATCAGTGCCGTGGTCTGGTGGCTGATGCCGCATTACAGTGATGAAGACAAAGGCTATTACATCGCCATGTTTTGTACGCTGACGCACGATGGGCGCGACAACTCAACACAGGCGATGCAGCAGATTATTGAAGGCAGTAATTCCGATTACGCACTGCAGAAAATTCATTTTCAGTCAGGTCTTGCAGAGCATTTGCAAACCGTGTGGCAGGATTTAGCGCCAGAACAGCAGCAACAAGCGCGGCAGGAGAGTCTCTCCTGCCGACGCGTTATGTCTGAGAAATTACTGCCGGGTAAAGCGGTTCAGTGATCACTGCACCGGCAGCGCTAATACCGCGTCGGTGGTTTTGATTTCAGCAAAGACGTCAGCAACGCCCGCCAGTGCACTTTGTTGCAGCACTTTATGGTCGACTACATTGTTATCCCAGGTGGCCAGATCGCGCGTGGCAGTGGCATCTTCGGGAATAATCACCGAGTAACCCAGCGGCACTGCATCTCGCGCGGTGGAAGAAACGCACATATGCGTCATCAGGCCGGTCACAATCAGTTGTTTAATGCCCAGTGCGTCCAACTGCTGTTGCAGGTCGGTGCCGACAAACGAGCTTGGCGTGGCTTTGCTGATCACGCGGTCATTTTTACCTGGCTGCAAATCTTTGTGGAATTCGGCGAAGCGGCTGCCTTTGGCGAACAGTGGGCCATCCGCCGCGCCGAGATGCTGCACGAAGAACACTGGCATGCCGTTTTTATGGGCAAACTCAACGATACGCTTACTGTTCTTCAGCGCTTGCATGCCATTCGGAATGGGCATCTTACCGCCGGGGAAATACTCGTTTTGAATATCGATAACAATAACGGCGGTTTGCTTAGCGGTGAGTTGCGTGGTGGCGGTGGCTCCGCTCATGGTGCGAATAGTCGGTGCGTTTTCTGCTGTACGCTCTTCTGCGATGGCACAACCTGAAATTGCCATCGCTAATGCCAGGGTGCTTGAAGCAAAGAAGTTTTTCATAGTTTGTAATCCTGGGGTAAGAGGAAATCAGGGTGACTTCCGATGCCCAGCAGTATGGCGATTCCATCCAGAGTGAAGGAGTACATGGCATGACAAATAGCGTTCACTTTGCGCCAAAAGTGGCTCGCGCAGATGCGCCGATAAAAGTGGGTGTTGTGGTGTTTGACGACATCATCCCATTCCACCTTTCCGTACCCTGTGCGGTATTTGAGAAGGCGGAACGGGAAGATGGCAGCGCGTGCTACCAGTTAATGATCTGTGCAACCCATGCAGGGCCGCTCAAGACCAACAGCGGTTTTTCGATTATCGCTGAGCATGATCTGGCTCAGCTAGCTGAGGCCGATGTGGTGGTGGTGCCGAGCTGGAGTGATCCGACTGTCGCTCCACCGCCCGCGTTATTGCAGGCGCTACAGCAGGCTGCGCAGCGTGGTGCGCAGATGGTGGGGTTATGTCTCGGCGCATTTGTACTAGGCGCTGCCGGGCTGCTGCATCAACAGCGTGTCACAACCCACTGGCGCTGGATGGCTGACTTTGAACGGCTTTATCCAGATGTTGAGATTGATCGCGATGTGCTCTACATCGACCAAGGGCAGATTGTGACCTCGGCAGGAACGGCGGCGAGTATCGATTGCTGCCTGCATCTGGTACGAGAGCAGTGCGGGGTGGATGTGGCGAACAGCGTGGCACGCATGCTGGTGGTGCCGCCGCATCGGCAGGGCGGCCAGGCGCAATACATCGAGTAGCCGGTGTATCACTCGGCGGGCAACGATCGCTTTATGTCAGCGTTGAGCTGGGCAACAGAAAACTTGCAGCAGGTACTTACCCTGGAGCAACTGGCGGAAAAGGCATTAATGAGCCGCCGCAGCTTCACCCGACGTTTTACCCAGACTACCGGTGGCTGCTTCAGCGAATGGCTGGTGAATCAACGGCTGGCACTGGCACAGCGATTTTTAGAAAAAACCGATCAACCTGTGGAATTGATTGCGGAAAAAGCCGGGTTCTCTTCACCCTTAATGTTACGACGACATTTTAAAAAACATCTGAATACCTCGCCGCTGCTTTACCGGAAAACGTTTCGCGGGCGCGTGTGAGCCTTCTGTCGTTACTCAGTATTCATTTTATTAAAGTGTTTAAATGGCAAAGCAACGAACTTCAATTAGGGTCTGAATATTTTCTTGATGTGAATGATTCCCATTGCAATATGCGAGCGGGTGACGCATCACCCGTCATAATCTCACGCATATTTATTTGATAAATTAAAAAATGGTAGAGGTTAATAAGGAAAGTAATTCCTTCAGTTATTAACGCATTACACAATCTATGCGTGCGGGAAATTTCCCATTTCGAGTTACCGGTACACGTATTTCTTTCACCGTTTCAGTGCTGTTAAATTCTTGCTTTCGGCAAATGGCACAGGGATCGGTGCTCTCCTGGAAAGCGTGCTGGACGTCAGCGCTGAGCTGGCGCTTGCGGCAGGCGAGCGGGGTACATCCCATCATCTGCTTGAACGAGCGCGTGAACGATTGCTGACTTTCAAAATGGTATTTAACCGCCAGACTGATAATGGGTGCGTTGCTGTATTTCAGCTCGCTAACACAACAAACCAGTTTCTTTTTACGGATGTAATGCGCCAGCGTTTCATGATGATAACGGGCAAATAACTTCTGCAAATACCATTTTGAATAACCAGACTTCAGTGCAATATCATCAATGCTCAAACGCTGATCCAGGTTCTCCATAATCCATTTGGTCACCGAATCAATAACCCCTTCGTTGTATTTTTTCTGCATCATTGTGATCCTCCATTAACTGCTCACAGTGTAAAATAATTAATCTTTCCAATCATCCGAATAACGTAAAGTTTTATCAGGAATTGACTGTTTTATTATTTGTCATCAAGACTGGTCTTGGTTTTCGTGAAAATAAACAATTTCTTGTTGTGTGGATGTTGTTTATTTAGCCTAATCACTGCCGTTATTATTAACTCAAATTTTCCATCGCTTTGCCGGGCTTAACATTGAAAAATCCAATCGGGGCAGGCACGCCTCATCAATACGCCAGAGCGAATAACATGCCAGACTGATGGTTTTTTCACTGTCCAGGAGAGGCACGCATGGCTTTTCATTTCTCTGTAAAACAATCACTTGCGGCAACGTTGATATCAATGTCGTTATTGCAAGCTGCCCCAGCCTTCGCCGCCACGGTGTATGGCGAGCAGCTGGAAGGCTTTTCCTACCCGCATCCGCTGCAACATTTTAATTTTTCCTCTCAGCAGCAGTCGCTCAGCATGGGATACATGGATGTGAAGCCCACGCAGCAGGCCAATGGTCAAACGGTGGTGTTGCTGCACGGCAAAAATTTCTGCGGCGCAACGTGGGACGACACCATTAATGCACTGAGCCAAAAGGGCTATCGCGTCATCGCACCGGATCAGATTGGCTTCTGCACCTCAACCAAACCCGCTAACTATCAATACAGCTTCCAGCAACTGGCGCTGAATACGCACCAGCTGTTACAGCAGTTGGGTATCGAGAAAGCCATTATCGTCGGGCACTCAACCGGCGGTATGCTGGCCACGCGCTATGCACTGATGTATCCGCAGCAGACGCAGAAGTTGGTGCTGGTGAATCCGATTGGTCTGGAAGACTGGAAAGCGAAAGGTACGCCATGGCGCTCGGTGGATCAGTGGTATCAACGTGAGCTTAAGCTGAATGCGGCGGGCATTAAAAAGTACGAGCAGAACACCTATTACAGTGGTCAGTGGAAGCCAGAGTATGACAAATGGGTGGATATGCTGGCGGGGTTAAACAGCGGACCGGGCCACAAGAAAGTGGCGTGGAACTCGGCGCTGATTTACGACATGATCTTTACCCAGCCGGTCTATTACGAATTTAAAGACCTGAAAGTACCCACCACCTTGATGATCGGCACGGCGGATACCACGGCGATTGGCAGCGATATCGCGCCTCCAGCCATTAAAGCGCAGTTGGGACACTACAACGTGTTGGGCAAGCAAGTTGCACAAATGATTCCCGGCGCGCGTTTAATCGAGTTCCCGGGGTTGGGACACGCGCCTCAGATGGAAGAGCCGCAGAAATTTAATCAGACGTTAATTAGCGATTTAGCGCAGTGATTGAAGGCGCGAGCGGAAGGGCGGCCTGAGAGCCGCACCCTACTGGCCGCAGCTGTTCGTAGGGGCGTGACTTGGCACGCCCATGATGTTATCGCGCCTGCTGCTTTTTGCCGTTCTTGGCGGCGTACATGCGCGCATCGCTGCTCTCCAGCAACTGTTCCAGCGATTGCGGATGGTCCGGGTCAAATTCCACGATGCCGGACGAGAAGTGCAGCGCATAGCGACGTTCCAGGTCACTGGTTTGCTGTTGCAGGAAGCGATCAAAACGCGCCAGTACCCCTTCCGCATCGTCCTGCTGCAAGCCGTTGAACAGCACCACAAACTCGTCTCCGCCTAAGCGGGCAAAGATATCGGCATGGCGGAAGCTCACCTTCATCGCATCGGCAAAATCCATCAGTGCGCGATCGCCTTCACGGTGGCCCAGCGTATCGTTGATGGCTTTAAAGCGATCAAGATCGAGGAAGGTCAAGCTGGCTGGCAGCTGCTTCACCTGACACTCATTCAGCGCCAACTGGCCGAGTGTCATAAACCCACGGCGGTTGGTGATCTGCGTCAGCTCATCCGAGGTGGCGGTCTGGAAAGCCACCAGCTCCGCTTCGGCCATCGCCGCGAGATCGCGCAGCGTATGCATATCGTCAGCGTTAAATTCGCGTGCATGGTGGTCAACGATGCACAACGTGCCGACCTTCGCACCCGCGGGCGTGCGCAGCGGACAACCCGCGTAGAAACGGACTGGGTTATCGGCAGTATTCACTAAGGGGTTATCGTGGAAGCGCTCATCTTCGAGGGCGTTCTCCACCACCATGATATCGTCCTGCAAGATGGCGTGGCCGCAGAACGAGGTATTACGAGGGGCGGTGGTACCGCTGGACCCGGCAATGGACTTGAACCATTGATGGTCCTCTTCCAGCAGGCTGACAAGCGCCACCGGCACGCCAAACAAACGACGGGCAAGGCGAGTTAATCGGTCAAAACGCTCTTCTGCAGGCGTATGCAGAATGTTGAGCGCACGTAACTGGGCCAGACGATGTGGCTCGTCCGCAGGCAGTGCAGGTGCTTTCATCGCGTTACTCTTTCTTTTGAATTATTCGGGTACAACATCACTGGTGTTTTACTGCCACGAGGGCATAAAGCGCTTAGCAACAGCTGCGATGTCCGTTGCTAAGCGTAACGATTATCAGAGCACTTTTTGCTCGGCAAGATCAAGGGCGAAATAGCTGAAAATCAGGTCAGCGCCGGCCCGTTTAATCGCGCCAAGGCTTTCCAGAACCACATTACGTTCGTCGATAGCACCGGCTTGAGCGGCGAATTTGATCATCGCGTATTCACCACTCACCTGGTACGCAGCCAGCGGCAGAGTAGTGCGCTCGCGGATATCGCGCAGAATATCCAGGTAGGCACCTGCCGGTTTTACCATCAGTGAATCGGCCCCTTCGGCTTCATCGATCAGTGACTCGCGAATCGCCTCACGGCGGTTCATCGGATTCATCTGATAAGTTTTACGATCGCCCTTCAACGCCGTTCCGGCTGCCTCACGGAACGGGCCGTAGAACGAGGAAGCGAACTTGGTGGAGTAAGACATGATGGCGGTATCAGTGAAACCGGCGGCGTCCAGCGCCTGACGAATGGCTTTGACCTGACCATCCATTGCCGCAGAAGGCGCAATGAAATCGGCACCGGCTTGTGCAGCGACAACGGCCTGTTTGCCGAGGTTGATCAGCGTCTGGTCGTTATCAACGCCGTGATCGCACAGTACGCCGCAATGGCCGTGGCTGGTGTATTCGCAGAAGCAGGTGTCAGACATCACGATCATTTCTGGCACGGTGTCTTTGCAGATGCGTGACATACGCGCCACCAGGCCGTTTTCATTCCACGCATCGCTGCCGGTGGCGTCGGTGTGATGGGAAATACCAAACGTCATCACTGAACGGATTCCTGCTTTGGCAATACGTTCAATTTCATACGCCAGACGTTTTTCTGGAATACGCATCACGCCCGGCATCGCATTGATTGGAACGTAATCATCCACGCCTTCTTCCACGAAGATCGGCAGGGCCAGATCGCTCAGACGGAGGTGGGATTCCTGGAACATTTCACGCATCGACGCGCTTTTACGCAGTCTTCTTGGGCGCTGGGTCAGATTGAATTCAGACATGCTTAAACAACTTATGCTGGTGAAAAAAGTGACGACAGTTTACCCCTTTTAGCCAGCGGGGATGAAGGATTGTGTGCTGCGTGGGGAAGAACGGAGGCTGGATTGAAGGGGCGCGCCTTGGCGCGCCCTCTACAAAAGATGTGAGAAGATTACTCGTTGATGTCCGGGTGCTGCTGCACCAGGTTTTTGCGTTTCGCCTCTAGCTTGGCGATCTCTTCATCAATATCTTCAATTTTCTGCTCAATATTGTCGTGATGCTCCTGCAGGATTTCACGCGCTTCTTCAATATCTGAAGCCGCAGGTGTGGCACCGCGCAGCGGCTTGTTGGCGGTCTCTTTCATGTAGACGCCGGTGATCAAACCAATCACCGCCACCACCATCAGGTAGTAAGCCGGCATGTAAAGATTATTGCTTGTCTCGACCAGCCACGCGGCAAAGGTCGGTGTCAAACCGGCAATCAGTACCGAGATATTAAAGGCGCTGGCCAACGCACTGTAGCGGATGTGTGTCGGGAACATCGCGGGCAGAGAAGAAGCCATCACGCCGGTAAAGGCATTCAGGATCACCGCCAGCAGCAGCAAGCCGGCAAAAATCAGGCCGAGCACGCCGCTGTTGATCAACATAAAGGCCGGAATCGAGAAGGCAAACAGCGCGATACTACCAATGATGATAAACGGACGGCGACCGAAGCGGTCACTTAGCATGCCCATCACCGGCTGTACAAACAGCATCCCCATCATGATCGCGATGATGATCAGTACACCGTGATCTTCCGAGTAGTGCAGGTTATGCGACAGGTAGCTCGGCATGTAGGTTAGCAGCATGTAGTAGGTCACGTTGGTGGCAATCACCAGACCGATACAAGCCAGCAGACTTTTCCAGTGCTTGGTGGCGATCTCTTTAAACGACACTTTCGGACCGTCGCGCAGACCTTCACGATCGCCTTGCTCCAGCTTATCAACGTGCTGTTGGAACGCTGGGGTCTCTTCCAGCGCATGGCGCAGATAAAGACCAATAATGCCTAATGGCAGCGCAAGGAAGAACGGCAGACGCCAGCCCCACTCAAGGAACTTCGCTTCACCAATCACGGTGGAGATGAGCACCACGACACCCGCACCCAGCACAAAGCCGGCGATCGAGCCGAAGTCGAGCCAGCTGCCCATAAAGCCACGTTTACGGTCTGGTGAGTATTCCGCCACAAAGATCGAAGCACCGGTATATTCACCACCCACCGAGAAGCCCTGCGCCATTTTCGCCAGCAGCAGCAAAATAGGAGCCCAGATACCAATGGTGGCGTAAGAGGGGATTAAGCCGATACAGAAGGTACTGATCGACATGATCACAATAGTAATGGAGAGGATTTTCTGGCGTCCGTACTTATCACCGAGCATGCCGAAGAACAGGCCACCGAGCGGACGGATCAGGAAGGGAACGGAGAACGTACCCAGTGCAGCAATCATCTGCACACTTGGCGAAGCATCAGGGAAGAACACTTTACCCAACGCATACGCCACAAAGCCATAAACACCGAAATCAAACCACTCCATCGCGTTACCCAGAGACGCGGCGGTAATGGCTTTACGTAAACGGGCGTCATCGATAATCGTGACATCATCCAGCCCAATAGGTTTTACACGCTTCCTACGTAGTTTCATGAGGTTACCCTGTATTGAAATTCACAAAGTCCTCAACGCTGCGGACTAGCATTTAGCGATAGTCCGCGGCGTTGAGAAAATTAAAGCATAGCCGCGAAATAGCATTTTTCCCTGGCCAGCCATAGCAATAATTAGGGGGGTAATTATTACATTACGCGACAGAGTATACCGTTTTTGTGTGATATTTGTCATGTTTAAGCCGTTAGTTGACCATTTTTTGGCTAAAGATAGGGGTTTAACAGATGGAAAGCGCAGCAAATATAATCATGATGATCGTGCGCAAGGCCGCATGTTGCGCAGGTTTTCTGATGCTCTGCATTGATGAGCGCGTGGCTAAACAAAAATTATATTTTTTCGCGATTGCCGGGCGTAAGCAGGCCGAATTGTTGGTGTTATCAGCTGTGGACCGGTGATTGAACAATCAAATGTGCTGAGATGCTTTAATGTGGTGATAGCGCCAAAATTGTTGCACAAATAAATAAGAAAATCTTATCAATAAGCGAGACGGTAAGCTTTACTTGCCAGCGTGTCATCATTCAGTAATACTCTGCCGCCTGGCTCAGGTGGAGTGTTCATGTCGAGAAAAAACGCCCGATTGTTTGAGAATCCCTGGCTGTCGCAAATCGACAGTGTAGAAAGGAATCTTATCAATTACGCGCCTGATACACGGCGTGTTGCGTCTGTTCCTTTACCTCCAGTTGGCTGGATTGACTGCGGGGAGCGTGCCGATGCGCAGTTAGCTTTACTGGCACAACAGCCTGATGAATTGCTTAAACGCTTAAAAGACTGGCGGCAAGCAGGGTTGCTCACGCGCCAGGCCGCAGAGAGCTTTCGCCAACTTCAACGTCTGACGCAAACCAGCATTGCGCGTAACCAACCCATCACGCAGCTTGAAGAGTATCAACAGCTGGTTGGGCAATTAACGCCAACCCTCGAACGGATTAACCAACGGCTCAACGCCCAGCGGCAGCCCGCCAATATGCCGGAGGACAGCCTGGAAGTGGCGTTACGTATCGCTGAAAAACGCCGCCGATCAGAGTAGCGAACGCAGCGGTGCGCCGGTGACCCATCCCTGAATATCTTCAACGGCCTGCGTGAAGTAGGTGCGGTAGTTGCTGTCAGCAACATAGCCAAGATGCGGTGTAGCCAGCACGTTGGGCAGCAGACGCAGCGGATGGTCAACAGGCAGCGGCTCCTGTTCAAACACATCCAAACCGGCACCGGCTAACTGGCCGGATTGCAACGCGGCAATCATCGCGCATTGATCGACAATCCCGGCGCGCGAGGTATTGATCAACAATGCTCCCGGCTTCATCTGCGCGAAAGCGTGGCTGTCGATCAGATGATGGGTGCGTTCACTCAACACCAGATGCACTGAAACAGCATCACTTGCGGCTAGCAAAGCATCCAGCGAGGTCATGCGCTCTACACCGCATTCCGCCGCACGTGCCTCAGTGAGGTTCTGGCTCCACGCGCAGACGCGCATGCCAAACGCCTGCGCCACTTTTGCCATTTCGCCACCAATTTTACCTAATCCCAGCAGGCCCAACGTTTTGCCCTGCAAACCGAGTCCTAACGTGTGCTGCCATGGTCCGTTGCTGCGCAGTGCTTGCTGTTCGGCATAGATGTGACGAGCCAGGCCGATCAGCAAACCCCAGCTCAGTTCCATGGGCGCTGCACTGCTGCTGGCCGTGCCGCATACCGCGATGTAGCGTTCGGCGCAGGCGTGCAGATCAATGGAGGCATTGCGCATGCCGGAAGTGACCACCAGTTTGAGATTCGGCAACCGACCAATTAGTTCGGCGGTGAGTGGGGTACGTTCACGCATCACCACCAGGATATCGGCCTGTTCAATGTGACTGACCAGCTCGTCCTGATTGTCATAGTGTTGAGTGAGTGCGGTCGTGCGAACGGTGGGTTCAAGCGTTGCCCAGTCGGCGAGCGACAGCGCAACGTTTTGGTAATCATCAAGAATGATGCAGTTCAGACTCATGGTGTTCCTCAACGAGAAGCGGCTGAGAACCCTGCTCATTGAGCCAGGCACGAAGCCGGTCATTATCCATCGGACGGGCATAATAATAGCCCTGAATAAATACCACACCACGTTGTTGCAGGTAGGCAAATTGTAACGAGGTCTCAACGCCTTCACCTAACACGTCCAGTTCCAGCTTGTGGCACAGGTTGATGATGGCATCCAGCACTGGCGTTTCCACATCCAGCCCTTCAATGGCGTTGATAAATCCGCGATCGATTTTCAGATAATCCAGTGGGAAAGTCAGTAGATAGGAGAGCGAACAGTGACCGGTACCGAAGTCATCGATGGCGACTTTCATACCGTGGGATTGCAGATGGCGCAGCTTGCGAGCCACCAGTTCACCGTCGTCAATCAGGCTGCGTTCGGTGAGTTCTAAGGTTACCACCATCTGCTTATCTTTAATGCGGCGCGCGAAGCGCTGAATATCCTGCACAAAATCGGCGTGCTGCAAATGTTCTGCCGCCACATTCAGCCCAATGTGGAAGCCGGGTTCCACCTCCCAGCTTTGAATATCTTCCGCCATCAGATCCAGCAGATGCTGGGTGAGCGGCACGATCATGCCTTCAGATTCCGCATGGCTGATAAAGATGTCTGGCCGAATCATCTCTCCATTCGGCAACTGCCAGCGCAGCAGGGCCTCTGCGCCGCTGGTGCGTTGCAGCGCCGTGCTGTAAACCGGCTGATAATGCACGGAAAATTGACGACCCCGCATGGCGCGGCGGATCTCATCGCCCCACGAAATGCGGCGGCGCAACCAGTTGGACGTCAGCACCATCAACAAAATCGAGAAAATGGCGGCCATTGGCAGGAAGATAAACAGTGCCTGGCGCCAGGCTTTGAGCAGTTCCGACCCTGGAATGGAGACGGTGACGCTGATGGGATAGCGGTTTGATTCCGCCCGATAGGCTTCACTCTTGAAATAGAGTTGAGGGGCAACTTCACTTGGCCCGCTGGCAATCACCGCGCCGTTGCTGAACTGCAGGCTCATCTGATAACCGCGTGATTCGCCAATCGCCTGCATAAAGTCCATTAAATACTGGCCATCAATCACTGCCCAAAAGCCGGTGGTATCGGGCAGTTGGCGCACAAACACCACCGCTGGACGGTCAGGTACGCCAAAAGTCCCCTTGATTGACACACTCCACCAGGCCTTGCCGGTAATGGGGGGAGGTTGCAGCATCATCTGGGTGAGCGTGCCATTGGTCAAACCAAAGGCCGAGGAACAACTGATATCTTCACCCCGCAGCAAACCCACCGAACGAAAATAGGCGTTCAGCGTGCCGACACGTTGCAGTTGGTTCTCGATTTTTTCACAAGGCTGATAATGGTACTGACGCAACTGGGTAATCATATCCCAGGCGTTATCACTCATCTTTTCGGCTTGCGCTAACAGGGCGTTAGCGGTGGAAATCTGTTGCTGGCTCACCGTATGGCGCGCTTCGATGGCTGTGCAAAGGATGCCCAGTACCAAGGGTAATAACCCGGCACAGACAATTAACAGCCAGCGAAAATCACGCGTTCGTTTTTGCGGAGGCACCAGACTTTCCTCGGTCGGTTTAAGCAACAGGATACTGAATACGCTGCGGCGTCAGCAGCATATCACTTCCCGGGGCCGTGCATGGTAGCGATTTGATTTTCCTCTGAACTGATACAGGTCAATTTACCGCGTCGCTTTGCGTTAATTGACAATGTTTTGCCGTTATTGGCATTTCCCTGCGGGAAAAGCGCTGTGCCACGATGTCAGGAAAGCATATTGACCTGAAATGAGGAGTGAAAATGAGCACGGAAACCTTGGATGTTGCTTCACTGCGGCAGCGGATCAGCGAGGGCGAATGGCAAGCGCGAGTAAAACTGGCTCAGGCCTATCATCTGGCGGCCAAACTGCGCTGGACTGACCATATCTACACCCATTTTTCCCTGCGCGTGCCGGGTGACCAGCCCCATTTTCTCATCAACGCTTTTGGGCAAACCTTTGATGAGATTTCAGCAGAGACGCTGGTGAAAATCGATATCGACGGTAACATCATCGATGATCCCACTGGGCTGGGGATCAATCGCGCTGGGTTTGTGATTCACAGCGCGATTCATCGCGCGCGCCCGGATGCGCATGCCGTACTGCATACCCACACGGCGGCGGGCATTGGCGTTTCGGCACAGCGCAACGGTTTGCTGATGATTTCGCAGCACAGCACGCGTTTCCACAACCGTCTTGGCTACCACGATTATGAAGGTATCGCGCTGGATCTTGATGAACAGCAGCGCATCGTGGCCGATCTCGGCGATCTTAATGCTTTGATCCTGCGTAACCATGGGCTGCTCACCAGCGGGGGCAGCATTGAAGAGGCGTTTTACAATCTGTACTACCTTGAGCGCGCCTGCCAGGCTCAGTTGGCGGCCCAATCGGGTGGCGCGGATCTGATCATCCTACCGGATGAGGTGGCGGAAAAAGCTGCGCAGGCGTTTGATAACAGCATTCGCAACCACAAGTATCAGCTGCACTGGGATGCTTACATCCGTCAGCTCAACCGCAACGCACTTTGAGAGTCTCTTCATGAAATGGCTGAAACCGACTGTTTCTGCGCTGCTGCTGTGCGCGTCATTTGCCAGCCAGGCGGCGCCTGATTTAACCAACGTCACCTTGGTGCTGGGGGATCAGGCGCGCAATTTACGCTCGCTGATTGAAGCCGCCGATGTGATGAAGGATGCCCCTTATCACTATCGTTGGGCCAACTTCCAGGGTGCGGCACCGCTGTTTGAAGCGCAGCGTGCAGGCGCGGTGGATACTTCCTACGCTGGAGATTTACCGGTGCTGATGGCGGCATCTGGCGGCGTGCCGCTGAAGATTATTGCCACTAACGTGGGAGATGCCGGTTCTAATGGGTTGATCGTCCCAGCGGATTCACCGATCCACAGCGTGAAAGATCTGGCTGGAAAGGAAGTGGTGGTGTCATCGGCGCGTGGCAGTATTTCACAGCATCTGCTGTATGAAGCGCTGGAAGAGGCGCAGATAAAACGCGATGCGGTGCCGGTTCGTTTTGTGTTGCCGACCGACGCCAGCGCCGCATTTAACTCCGGGCAAATCGCCGCCTGGGCCACCTTTGACCCTTATCTGGGCATTGCAGAACAGCACGGCGCGCGTTTACTGCGTGACGGTAAAGGCTTAACCACCGCACTGTCATTTGTCACCGCCACCCAAAGTTCGCTCGACGACCCCGCTAAGCGCGCGGCGATTGCTGATTTCACGCAGCGTTTAGCCAAGGCGCGTGCGTGGGCGCTGGAACATCCACAGCAGTACAATGCGGTGTATGCACAGTTGACGCGGCTCTCACCGGAGGATGCGCAGAAAATAACGCCGCGTATTTCCCACGGTATCCGCCCGGTGACACCGGAGGATGTGGCGAAAGTGCAGAAGGTGTCGGATTTGTTTAGTGAGTTGAAGATTCTGCCCAATAAAGTCGATGTGCAGGCGATTACGGATAACAGCGTGTTTGTTTCTCAGCCTTGAACATGCGCGAGAAATACGCATGTTAGTGCGTAATGCTTGTCAGTAAAGCGGCTGACGGTCGCCATGAATGGCGACCCTGCAAGAATGGGTAGGGTTTATCGTAGGGTGCGCATTTATGCGCACCAGCATAAATATTTTTGGCTTAGGTAAGCGGTATTGCGCGATTTCATTCGATTAACGCGGTCGCGATCCCGGCCGTCCGTTGCCCAACATAATAGCTAAACGGCTGCCGCCCGGCGTGGTCTCCATTAAAATCTTGGTGACGCTGGTCAGTGGAACCGACAGCAACATTCCTATCGGCCCGAGTAGCCAGCCCCAGAAAATCAGTGACAGAAACACCACCAACGTCGAAAGCCCTAATCCGCGCCCCATCAGCTTCGGCTCCAGCATATTGCCAAACACCATGTGAATCGCACCAAATAACGCCGCAACAAATAGCGCATCGTAAACACCGTTGAGCACCAGTGCCTGAACAAACGGCGGGATGCCCGCGATAATCGGTCCGATGTTGGGAATGAAGTTAAGGATAAAGGCGACGACGCCCCAGAACAGCGCAAACTTCACGCCAATCAACGCCAGCACCAGCCACACGGCAGCACCGGTAATCAAACTGACCAGGGTTTTCAGAGCCAGATAATGTGTGACGCCTTTGAAGGCCTTATGCAGCCCGGCAATGCGGATTTGCGGGTTAATCATGGCATTACGCATCTTATAAGGCAGATGACGCACCTCAAACAGCATAAATACCACGGTAAGGATCAGCAGAAGCACATTGGTCATGGCACCGGAAAACTGCTTCAACAGCGTGGTGGCCATATCCATCATCACATTGGGATCGAGCCGTGCAGCCAGCGCTTCGGTAGAGATATTGATATGAAAGCGCGCGGCAACATGCTGAACCACGGCGAGTTTCTGCTCCAGCAAGCTACGAATTTGCGGATAGGTATCGCTGAAGTCACTGGCTGAACTGGCCATCACACCAATCAGTAGCAATATGAAGATGAAAATCACGCTAATCACCAGGGCGATCGCCAGGCTGCGCCGCACGCCGCGTCGCATCAACAGGGTCACCAGCGGGTTAAGCACAATCGCCAGAAAACTGGCGAGCAGAAAGGGAACCAGAATCTCTGATGCGGCGCGAATGCCCGCCAGAATGATCACCAGCATCGCCATCTTGACCAGCATGTTCTGGCCAATTTTTTCCTGTGGCAGGTTGTTCATGCACTCTCCTGAGTCATTTATGGCTCAGGAGAGTGTAGTTGAATGAGAGTAAGTGGTTGTTTAATTAGGAATAAGCGAAACGCTGCATTGCGGACCTCAACCAGGTGCGCATAAATGCGCACCCTACGGGGGGATAAAATGTAGGGGCGCCATTTATGGCGACCAAGGTTGTTATTTCCCCTGACGCTGCATCAGAGCGGTAGCGCCCAGCATCAAGGTCAGGCTGGCAAACAGCGTGACGGTTGCCATCGCCATGCCTTGGCCTACTGAACCTTGTTCAAACTGCCGCCAGATAAAAATCGCCACGGTCTGCGTGCCAGCGGGCGCCAGTAGTAACGAGGTCACCAGCTCACGTGAAGCTACCGCGAACACCATCATCATCGCTGCCAGCAGGCTGGGAGCCACCAGCGGTAGCACAATCAAACGCAGTGCCTGCAAACGTGAAGCGCCATGCACACGCGCCGCCGGTTCCAGCGTCGGAGCCAGTTGACGCAACGCGCTACTGACATAGCGCACTGGCCATGGCAATAACAGGCAGCTGTAGGAAAGTAGCAGGATAAATATCGTGTTGTAAGGCGATACCGGCCAGAAGCCGCGATTCCACAGCAAAATCAACCCAACGCCGACTACCACGCCCGGCATTGCCGCCGGCAGTAGCGCCAGCCCATCCATCATTGCCAGCAGGCGCGTTTTGCCTTCTGAGACGCGCCAGGCAATCAGGAACCCGAGCAGGCCGGTCAGCAGTGCCGCCCCGAGCGCTAGCCCAATGCTGGTGGAGAAAGCCGCCAGTGCATCGCCTTGCTGACTAAACAGCGCACCGAAGTGGCGCAGCGTCAGGTTATCCAGATGCAAGCCGCCGGAGAGGGTATTCTGTAATCCGCTCAGCGTCATTGCCCCCAGCGGCAGGATCACCGCCAACACCAGCGTCAGTGCGAAGGGCAATATCATCAGCGGTAACCAGCGACCGCCATGGGCGAGTTCCTGCACCACGGGTTTGCCGTTGACCGCTGTCACATCACTGCTGCCAGTGAGTTTCCGCTGCAGGAACCAGGCCGTCAGCGCCACCAAACTCAGCATCAAGGAGAGTGAAGCGGCACCCGGTAAATCAATCGGCCAGTCCGCCAGTTTGGTCTCGATACCGACGGTCATTAGCGTGAGATGTGCCTGGGTACCCAGCGCGGCGGGCACGCCGTACTCTTCAATCGCGAGGGTGAACGCTAATAGCACGCCACCGGCCAAAGCGGGCAAGGTCAGTGGCAGCGTAATCTGAGCGAAAGCGCGCCACGCCGAAGCCCCATGCACGCGGGCAACCCAGGCGAGACGCTGCCCACTCGCCATCAGCGAACGCGACACGGCAAAATAGACCACCGGGAAGATATTCAGCGTCATCACCAGCGTCATGCCGCTACTGCTGAACAGCAGGCTGTCAAAGTTAACGCCGGTGAGTTGTTCGATATACCCGTTGCGTTGCAGTGCCAGCGTCCATGACAGCGCCACGATATAGGGTGGGGTGAGGAAGGGGATCAGGAACAGCAGGTCCCACAGCGCCGCACCCGGCAGGCGAAACAGGCCGCGCAGTGCGCCGAGCGGTAAGCCCAGCAGCAAACTGCACAGCGCGACGCCAGCACCGATTTTTAGCGTGCCCAGCCACATCGGCATCAGCTGTGGATCCTTGAATAGCGCCGGTAATGCACTAAAAGCGCCGCTCCAGTTTCCCTCACCCAGCTGCGGAAACAGCGCTTGCAGCACAATAAACAGCAGCGGCAGCGCCACCAGCAGCACCAGCGCCAGTAGAATCAATCCATTCAGGGCACGCGACATGGCTTACTGTCCGAACAATGTGCCAAAGCGCTTCAGCACTGCCGCACGTTCGCTGCTACCGTCGTTATTGGCGGGCAGCAGTTTGATCTCGGTGAACAGCGGACGCTGCGCTTTGATATCGGTACGCGCGGGCATCAACCAGGCTTTGGCAACCTGCTCCTGACCTTCATCTGACAGCACATAATCGACGAATTTTTTCGCATCGTCGGCGTGTTGGCTGCTTTTCAGTATCATCATCGGACGCGGCGCGACCACGGTGCCATTCTCAGGGAAGATCACTTTCACGCTCTCACCCTGCGCGATGTTGTTATAGGTAACGTAATCCACGGCCCCAAACACCGCCGCTTTTGCCCCCTGCAACACTGGCGTGACCGCCTGCGCATTTGGGCCACTCATCACCATGCCGTTGGCTTTCAGCTGATCAAACAGCTGCCAGGCTTTTTCACCTTCGCTGTTTTGCAGGCCAATCAGCAGATCGAGAGACGCGCCAGACAGCGCGGGGTCCGGCGTAGTGACTTTGTCTTTGAAAGCCGGTGCGGTCAGGTCTTGCCAGGTTTTAGGTTCAGGCGTGCCGCTTTTGGTGTTCCACACAATACCGAGGGCGGAAATACCCTGCGCCACGTAGTTGGCGGTTTTAAATTGATCCGGCACTTTCGTCGCGTTGCTGCTCTGATAAGGCAGCAACCAGCCACGGTTTTGCAGATCTTCGGCGGTATCCCATGACGCGGAGATCAACACATCGGCTTGTGGATTCGCCTGCTCCGCTTCGAGACGCGCCATCACCTTACCGGTGGTGGCCTGGAAAATATTCACTTTTATACCGGTTTGTTTTTCAAATCCGGCGGCAAGACTTTTCGACAGCGAGCCCGGACCCGCGGTGTACACCGTCAGTGCGTGGGCGTCATTCATCATCATGGCGGAAGTCAAAATCATCGCGCTGATGGCTCCTTTGTGGCTGATGGCGTTTTTAACTGACTTGAGAGATGGCATTGCGGTCCCCTGAGAGGTGAGTAACGGAAACAATCTGGCCCTGAGCCAGGTGAATAATGCGGTCGGCGAGCGTGTTGGCTTCTTCGCGATCATGCGTGACGTACACCGCCGTAATGCCCGACGCGCGCAGCAGATCCGCCATGGTGTGCACCAGGGTTTCGCGCAGGTCGCGGTCAAGGTTGGAGAGCGGTTCGTCGAACAGTAAAATCGCGGGTTTGGCCACCAGGGCGCGGGCCAGGGCGACACGCTGCTGCTGTCCGCCTGAGAGCAACGCCGGTTTACGATCGCCGAAATCGGCGAGACCGACCTGCGCGAGCGCGGCATCGGCCTGTTGCTGGGCGGCGGCTTTTTTCATTCCGCGCATGCGCAGCGGAAACGCCACGTTCTGCACCACGGTCATGTGCGGCCACAGAGCGTAATCCTGGAACACCATACCGAGGTTACGCATTTCCGGGGCATCACAGTGACGCGCAGAAGCAACACAGCGATCGCCAATCCACAGCTCGCCTGCGGTGGGTTGCAGCAAGCCCGCCAGCAGTTTCAATAACGTGCTTTTGCCGCAGCCGCTCGGGCCGAGCAGCGCAAGAATTTCCCCTGCGGGAATGGTCAGGGAGAGATCGTGCAGAATAGTCAGGTTGTTCACCGACCATCTGAGGTTTTTCAGTTCGATAGGCACGGCATGCTTCACAGACCACCTCCGGTCAAGGAGTGGCACGGGAGCACGCGCGCCTGACAGCAAATCAGGGGCGTCATAACATTTCCTTAATACCCTAAATAATTCTCGTTGTAGCAAGGCGGCAAGAGTGTGAATTCCCCTGAGCTTACTCAAGTAAGTGATGGGGATGAGCACACGCAGCCAACGCTGCTTCAACGTGAAGAATGACGGGTATATCCTCTTTGGGATTTCGTTGGTGGCGAGTGTAAGGGGGCGTTATGACGAAATGATGACCAAAAATTAGGGCGTTCTGCGGATGCACCGCGCGTGAAAAGGCGTATAGTTAGTCTCCTATACAAAAATTCCGTCACCCACGAGCGCAATCACTCATGCCTGACCAGCCTGCCGCCGCCCCTGAACACGGCCGACTTCGCCTGAATCTCCTGATCCTCTCTATCGTCAAATTCAACTTTGCCAGCTATCTGACTATCGGCTTGCCGTTAGCCGTGCTGCCCGGCTATGTCCATGATGGATTGGGCTACAGCGCCTTCTGGGCAGGGCTGGTTATCAGCCTGCAATACATTGCCACGCTGCTGAGCCGTCCTCATGCCGGTCGATATGCGGATATGTGGGGGCCAAAAAAAGTAGTGGTACTGGGATTGGTGGGCTGCTTGATCAGCGGCATCTGTATTTTGCTCTCCGCGCTCACTGAAGGTCAGGGCGTGCTCAGTCTGATTTTGCTCTGTCTGGGGCGTGTGATCCTCGGCGTCGGGCAGAGCTTCTCCGGCACCGGCACCTCATTGTGGGGAGTGGCGCGCGTGGGCTCGCTGCACATTGGCCGGGTGATTTCGTGGAACGGCATCGTGACTTACGGCGCGATGGCGATTGGTGCACCACTTGGCGTAGTGATCTTCCGCAGCGGTGGTTTGCTGCTGCTCTCTGGCATTATTATTGCCATCTGTGTGCTGGCAATTGCGCTGGCTCTGCCGCGTGCGCCGGTCAAAGGCAGCAAAGCCAAACCGCTGCCGTTTCGCGATGTGCTGGGGAAAATCTACGGTTTTGGCCTGATTCTGGCGATGGGTTCGGCGGGCTTTGGTGTGATCGCCACCTTTATCACCCTGTTTTATCAAGATAAAGGCTGGGATGGTGCCGCCTTTGCACTGACGTTGTTCAGCGCGGCCTTTGTCGGCACGCGGCTGCTGTTTCCCAACTCAATTAACAAGCTCGGTGGCCTGCGCGTGGCCAGTATCTGCTTTGCGGTGGAAGCGGTGGGTCTGTTTTTGGTGGCTGGGTCCTTCGATCCCTGGATGGCGAAGATGGGTGCCTTCCTGACAGGCGCGGGTTTCTCGCTGGTGTTCCCGGCGATTGGCGTGGTGGCGGTGAAAGTGGTGCCGCAGCAAAACCAAGGCAGCGCACTGGCGACCTATACTGCGTTTATGGATTTGTCGCTGGGTATCACCGGACCGATCGCGGGTTTCATCATGAGCTATGCCGGCGTGTCTCTGGTGTATCTGCTGACCGCGTTGCTGGTGTGTTTAGCGCTGTTTTGCACACTGCGCATGATGAAGCGCATGCCAGAGGAGGCGAGGGTGGAGATAAAGGAAAATGCTTAGTGTGTATAGCTCAGGCATCCTCTATCTCACACATACCCCTAAATAGTTTAAGTCAGAGCAAGGCGGCAAGCGGGCGAATCCTCAGGAGCTTACGCCTGTAAGTGACTGGGGTGCGCAAACGCAGCCAACGCCGCTATGGCTTTAACTATGACGAGGATGAAAAAAAGGCCTCCGACCGAGGCCAACACTAACAAAAGTGTCTTGTTTTAGACACAGATAAGGGTTCGTTTCAGGCTTGCAGCAACTCAATGCTGCGGCGAATTTCGCGTTCTATCTCTTTCGCGCCCCATTTTTCCAGCTCAGACGAGAACGGCTCAAATGCATAGATGCCTTTGTAGCCGAGCATCTCCAGGCGTTTCACCTGCGCCACGCTGTTCAGCACATCGCTGTCGCTGAGCATAATGCGTTCTTCATCGGTCAACTCTGCTGTTGGGCGGGTATCCTCCACGCCAGAGAGATGCACCAGACCAATACGGTTTACGTCAATTTCCTGCGGAAATTCTTGTTCAGCGTTCTCATACAAATGATGATGGAACGTATCCAGCAGCAGTTTGAACGGCACCTCTGCCTGGGCGATTAATTTCTGTGTCAGTACCGCAGAACGCAGCGAACTCACCGGGAAACCCAAGGGTTCCACGTAGCCTTGAATGCCATATTCAGCAAACAGCGGCGCCAGCTTTTGCATCGCTTCCTGTGTCTGTTCCGGCGAAATCGCGATGCCTTCATTCAATGGGCACATCACCAGCGCTTTAGCGCCAATGGCTTTCGCCTCTTGCAACAGGGCCGTGGCTTTCGCCAGTAACGCTTCATCAGGACGGTTGAACGGATAAAGCGCGTTAATGGTCTCGATCTCAATATGGTACTTGTCCGCCAACGCCCGCAGTTGGGATGCGCTCAGGTCGTCGGTGACTTTGCCGCCAGTCATGTCATTGCGCAGCTCGACTTTGCTCAATCCCAGACGTTGTACCAACTGGAAGAAGGCCTCAATCGAGAGGGCCGGCGCAATTTTACGGTTGATACAGAAACGGGTTGGATCGATGGCCATATTCGGCTCCTGTAAGAGTATGCGGGTAAGATGCTGCAAAGAGAACATTTATTTCATTGTTAGTGAATTATGAAATATCAGATATTGGATCTCCCTCGCAAAAATTTCATATTTCGTTTCGCGTAGTATCAGGCTGGCGTGATTTCGGGGGAATCAGTGTTGTCACAGAGGGTTAGCATTCGCGGAGGAGTCGGTGGGCTTAGCGCCTGTGGAACAGGGTTTGCGCCCGTATGGCAGCGTAGAGAGAAAAAATGCGATCCATGCCGCTAAAAGGAAATTTTCCAAAAAGAAGTATTTGAAAAATTTATTTCATTGTAATAGCTTCATAGCACGCTTTTCGTATTGCCTGATCAGGTGGCGTTGCGGTGTTAATCGACTGCCTGCAGGGAACTTCACATCAAAGAGGCAACGACATGACTATCGTAGGAAACTTTATCGGCGGCAAGATTACCCACAGCGCCAGCAATGAAACTATTCCGGTATACGATCCGGCCACCGGCAAAGTAGTGCGTGAACTCACCCAGAGCACCTCTGCTGAAGTCGAAAAAGCGATTGAAATCGCTCACGCTGCGTTCCCTGAATGGTCGAAAACTGCGCCGCTGCGTCGTGCCCGCGTGATGTTCAACTTCAAAGCGTTGATGGAAAAACACCGTGATGAGCTGGCTGCGCTGATTGTCTCTGAGCACGGAAAAGTGTGGTCAGATGCGCTGGGCGAGCTGACGCGCGGTATCGAAGTCATCGAGTTTGCCTGCGGTATTCCGCACCTGATCAAAGGTGAGAACTCCCCAAGCGTGGGAACGGGCGTTGACAGTTACTCGCTGATGCAGCCGGTGGGCGTCGTCGCCGGTATCACCCCATTCAACTTCCCGGCAATGGTGCCATTGTGGATGTTCCCTATCGCACTGGCCTGCGGTAACACCTTTATCCTGAAGCCACCGGCGCTGGACCCATCAGCCTCTGTACGTATGGCGGAACTGCTGAAAGAAGCGGGCCTGCCAGATGGCGTGTTCAACGTGGTGCACTCTTCCAACGAAGATGCCGAACAGCTGTACAAAGATCCGCGCATTGCAGCGGTGAGCTTCGTCGGTTCTTCCGGTGTGGCTGAGCACATCTACAAAACCGCCAGCGCCCACGGCAAACGTGTTCAGGCGTTTGGTGCGGCGAAAAACCACGCTATCGTGATGCCAGATGCCGATCTGGATGCCACCGTGAATGCCATTATGGGCGGCGCGTTTGGCTCAGCTGGCGAACGCTGCATGGCGTTGCCTGTAGTGGTTGCCGTAGGCAACGACACTGCAGACAAACTGATCGCGCGTTTAACGCCGCTGATCAAAGCGTTGCGCGTGGGTCCTGGCATCCAGAAAGGGGCTGAAGAGAACGAAATGGGGCCGGTGGTTTCTGCGGCGCACCAGAAGAAAGTGCTGGGCTACATCGACAAAGGTGAAGCTGAAGGCGCGAAACTGGTGGTGGATGGCCGTGGTATCAAAGTGGCTGGCCATGAAGAAGGTTACTACGTTGGCGGTACCCTGTTTGATAACGTGACGCCTGACATGGTGATCTGGCGCGAAGAGATCTTCGGACCGGTGTTGAGCATCATGCGTGCGACGGATTTCGATAGCGCACTGAAACTGGTGAATAGCCATGAATTCGGTAACGGCAGCGCGATCTTCACCAGCAACGGCCATACTGCACGTGAATTCGTCCAGAACGTGGAAGCGGGCATGGTGGGTGTCAACGTACCGGTGCCGGTGCCAATGGCCTTCCACAGCTTCGGCGGCTGGAAACGTTCGGTGTTTGGTGCCCTGAATGTGCATGGTCCAGATGGCGTGCGCTTCTACACCCGCATGAAAACGGCGACTGTGCGTTGGCCGAGCGGTCAGCAAACGGTTTCTGAGTTCAGCATGCCAACGCTGGGCTAATCTCGCGCAAACAGGAGGAAGAGGATGTCTCTGATTTCGAAAGTGCAGCAGCCAGACAGCAACGGTCGTATTCAGCATGTGACGCCTGAAAGTGCAGGCTGGGAGTACGTCGGTTTTGATGCCTATCTGCTGAAGAAGGGCCAAAGCCTGAAACTGAGCAGTGGCGATAAGGAGCTGTGCCTGGTGCTGGTGGCCGGATTCGCGTCGGTGAAAACCCGTCACGCGGAGTTCCCGAACCTCGGCAAACGTCTGTCACCGTTCGAGCGTATTCCGCCTTACTCAGTTTACGTGCCGCACAACGATGAAGTGGAAGTCTACGCGGATAGCGATCTGGAGCTGGCTGTCTGTAATGCACCGAGCAAGGGTAACCTACCGGCGCGCTTGATTGCGCCGGAAGATGTCGGTGTGGAGCATCGAGGCAAAGGGCGCAACCAGCGCCTGGTGCACAACATTCTGCCGGACAACAAAGAAGCCGATAGTTTGCTGGTGGTGGAAGTGTATACCGACGAGGGTGCGACCAGTTCGTACCCGAGCCATAAGCATGACCAGAAAACCAGCCCGGACGAAACCTATCTGGAAGAGACCTATTATCACCGTTTCGATCCAGAACCCGGCTTCGCCATGCAGCGCGTTTACACCGACGACCGTTCACTCGATGAGTGCATGGCGCCGTATAACCGCGATGTCGTGACCGTGCCGCGTGGCTATCACCCGGTGGCCACTATCGCGGGGTACGATAACTACTATCTGAACGTGATGGCCGGTCCGGTGCGTCTGTGGAAATTTACCTGGGAGAAAGATCACGCCTGGGTGAACAGCGACCAGTATCCGCGCAGCAAGTAACCTGCTCGTTGTGCCGTTTCCGTGGGTGCGCATTGATGCGCACCAGGCAGACACAGTATGACGCAGATGTAAAAAGGGCAGCCAAATGGCTGCCCTTTTGTATGCATCACGCCCGGCTAAGTCACTCGCCGGTAGTGGTGTTATTCAGCGCTAAAGAGACGGCCAGCGTTTGCGCCAGGCAGAGAGAGGCAACCTGTGAACGGAAGCCATCCACCTGAGCTTCACGCACCACAAAGCACACATCGCTGAAGGCGGCGAGCGGGCTCACCTGGCTGTCGGTGATGGCGATGAGGTGTGCGCCACGTTTGGCACCCAGCTCGACTAATTCCACCGCTTCACGAGCATACGGGGAGTAGCTGATTGCAATCACCACGTCTTTTGGGTTCACCATGCTCAACTGCTCGGTAAACATGCCGCCGAGGCCGTCAATCAGGAAGGCTCTGCGCTCCAGATGGCGCAACGCATACACCAGATAAGATGCAACGCTAAATGAACGGCGCAGACCAATAATGTAGATGTTTTCCGCTTCATTAAGCATCTTCACGGCTTTATTCAGCTGGTCAGGATTCACCTGCATCGCCAACTGTTGCAATGCCTGGCTGTTCACCATGGTGAAGACGTTAAGGATTTCAACTGGGCTCTCAGGAGAGCTGGCGCTGTCGTCCGTGGCTGTCTGGCGGAACAGGCGTGCGCGCTCGGTGTAGTTCACGGTCTCTTCCATCAGATGCTGACGGAAAACCTGTTTCATTTCGTTGAAGCCGCTGAAGCCAAACGCATTGGCAAAGCGGATCAGCGTGGAGGGCGGCACATCAGCTTGTTGCGCGATAGAAGCCACGGTGTCGAAGGCGATACTGTTGCTGTTATCAAGAATATAACGAGCCACTTGCTTCAGGCGTTTACTCAGCGTCTCGTAGCGACGACGGATATCGTCCTGTAACAAGGTTAATTGGGTTGGATTATTGGTCATTACTTCGGCCCGCTAAAAAAGAAAATATGGCTGGATAATGAGCGCTATAGTACCAGATGGATGGAAAATTTCATTCGTTTGACGCTTTCGTGACGCTTATTTCATCGGTTTATGAAATGCCTCACAAAATAAGGTGGTTAATTACGGGAAGGTTGGGAAGCCAAAGAAGAGGCGGCTTTGCAGCCGCCTTCAGGCGCACCAAGGTGCGCCACTACCAAGATAACAACCTGTCAGCCGCGAGCTGCGCGCCAGTAGCCAATCAATCGCAGATAATTGCCTTTCACGGTTTCAATCAGCGCTTTGTCATCCAATTCGCCGTTCAGCCACTGGCGTGAAGGTTGACCAAAGATGGTGCGACCCACCGCAAAGCCTTTCACCCACGGTGCCTGTGCGGCGGCGGCGAAACCGGCTTTCAGTTTCTCTTCCGGCGCGTCGAGGCCGAGCAGCAAAATGCCGCGGCAGTGGGGATCGTTTTGTTCGATCAGCCCGCTGATTGACTGCCAGCTTTCCGCGGACAGCGGCGGCAATTTCCACCAGTCTGGCTGAATCCCGAGGCTGTAGAAGTGGCTCAGCATATCGTAATAGTAAGATTCATTACGGTCGGGATTACTCTCCGGCAGAATCACTTCCAGCAACAATTCGTGGCCGCTCTTATTACAGCCGTTCCACACATCGAGCACCAGTTCATCCTGCTCTTTACGCAGTTCGGCACTGTCGTGTGGATGGTAGAACACCAGACATTTCACCACGTGTTCTGCCGGCCAATCGACCAGCTGCGAACCGATATTACCGTGCTCCAAACGCAGTGGGCGGGAGCTTGGCAGTTCGATTGGGCGACCAATCCACCAGTTTTTGCCGGTAATCGCGTTCAGCGCCTTCTGACCGTAAGTGGTATCCGCGAGAATACCGCTCTTTTCATTCAAACCGGCTTCGTTTGCCGCTTCCTGCGCAGCCTGCAACAGCAGCACTTTCAGTTGCGGAATGAGATCTTCACTGACGCCAGCTTCACGGGCCATGTCAGCCAACTGCTTACGGTGGTCGAACGCGAACACATTCAGCTCTGGCCACTGCTGTTTACGCGTGGTGACGCGATGCAAATGGTTCAGACGCGCATCAAGATCGGGACGTTTCACGTCTTTATCGCGGCTAAGGAAATCGTCCAGCTCTTCTTTGGTTGGCATCGCTGGGGCGCAGCCATGGCGTGAAACCACCAAGGCACCACATGCGTTGGCGTAGCGGCAAGCCTGCTCCCAACTCTCGTCGTTCAGCCAGCCACGCAGCAGGCCTGACATAAAGGCATCACCGGCACCCAGTACGTTCAGAACTTCGACACGCACGCCGGTTTGCAGCCTGGTCTGTTCCCAGCTATCTGGAATATCGCCTTCAAACACCACGCAACCCAACGGACCGCGTTTGCACACCAGCGTCGCCTTGCTCGCCTTGCGCACATTTTTCAGAGCCGTCAGCGTATCGGTGCTGCCGCCCGCGATATGGAACTCTTCTTCCGTTCCGACCACCAAATCGAAATAGTGCAGCACTTCCTGCAGCTGTTTGGTCACTTCACCGGATTCAACGAAACGGGTCTCGCCATCACCCAGTGAAGTCAGCCCCCACAGCACTGGACGGTAATCAATATCCAGCGCGGTACGCAGCCCGTTGCGTTTGGCGATATCCAGCGCTTTCAGCACCGCAGCACGCGTTTGAGGATGTGACAGATGCGTACCCGTCACGGCCACGGCACGAGAAGAGGTGATAAATTCTTCATTAATGTCTTCCGGCACCAGGCCCATATCGGCGCAGTTGTCGCGGTAGAAAATCAGCGGGAAGGTGTCTTCATCTTTAATACCGAGTATCACCAGGCCGGTCAGGCGGTTTTTATCCGTAATCAGCCCGTCGGTGTTGCAACCGACACGCTGCAGTTCTTCACGCAGAAAACGGCCGTTGTGTTCATCCCCTACGCGCGCCAGCATCGCCGATTTCAGACCCTGAATCGCGGTGCCATATGCCACGTTGCCGGAGGAGCCGCCCAGATACTTATTGAAGCTGGTCATATCTTCCAGGCGTGATCCGATTTGCTGACCGTAGAGGTCGACGGCGATGCGTCCGATACAAATCACATCAAGCCGCTTCTGTTGTGTACTCATACCTATTGTTTCCTTCTGTGATAAGCAGACACTGCGGGCGAGGCCACCCTACATCGAGCGCTATGCTTCCGGGTTCTCAAGGTGCCTTATTGGCTTTGGTGGCAGTATGAGGAATAAAAATTCCAAATACAATATGAAATGAAACATCCATCGCGATTTTGTGAGCCAGGTAAAACTCTGATTGATGCGCTGTCTCGGTCGGTCATACAGCATGAGTTTCACGGATGCTCTGGCTTGTGAGCCAGGTCGCAGGAAAATGCCGTGAAATAAAGGAAGCTACTGAAGTGAAATGAAATTTCGTTATCCCGGTTAAATGGCAGCATGCTGTTCCACTTTCTTCCTTATCTTTACTCCCGTATCCCACGTTTCATCGCTGAATTTGATCTCCATCGCAAAATGAAATGTTTCTTCTGTAATCGTGTTTAATGAAAAAAATATTTGTTTATAATCGCCACACGTTTCACTTATCCGCGGGCGCCATTTACGGCAGCGAAACCCGAACCGCGTTGTACTCATCACCTGGGTACCAGCATGTAAAGGAAGAAGCATATGGGCACAATCAGACTTACCACGGCACAGGCGCTGGTGAAATTCCTTGATAATCAGTACCTGAACGTAGATGGCGTTGAAACCAAGTTTGTGAAAGGCGTTTTCGCCATTTTCGGTCACGGCAATGTGCTGGGACTCGGACAGGCGCTGGAGCAAGACAGCGGCGATCTGGTGGTGCATCAGGGCCGAAATGAGCAGGGCATGGCCCACGCGGCGATTGGTTTTGCCAAGCAATCACTGCGTCGTCAGATCATTGCCTGTACCTCATCGGTAGGACCGGGTGCCGCGAACATGATCACCGCCGCCGCTACCGCAACGGCTAACCGCATTCCTTTACTGCTGCTGCCTGGCGATGTGTTTGCCACGCGCCAGCCTGATCCGGTGTTGCAGCAGATTGAACAGAGTCACGATCTTAGCATCAGCACCAATGACGCCTTCCGTGCCGTAAGCAAATACTGGGACCGCGTCAGTCGTCCTGAACAGCTGATGACCGCCTGTATCAACGCCTTACGTGTACTGACCGATCCTGCTGAAACCGGCGCGGTTACCATCGCCTTGCCTCAGGATGTACAGGGTGAAGCCTGGGACTTCCCGGAATATTTCTTCCAGAAGCGCGTACACCGTCTGGACCGTCGCTTACCGACGGCTGCCCAGTTGGAAGATGCGCTGGCGTTAATTGCCCGTAAGCACAAGCCGCTGATTATTGTCGGTGGTGGCCTGAAATATTCAGATGCGGGTGACGCGCTGCTGAAATTTGCCGAGCGCTTTAACATTCCGTTCGCAGAGACGCAGGCGGGGAAAGGCACCATCGTGTCTGATCATCCGTTGAATGTGGGTGGAGTGGGTGAAACCGGCTGTCTGGCGGCTAACCTGCTGGCGAAAGAGGCCGACTTAGTTATCGGTATCGGTACGCGCTACACCGATTTCACCACGGCATCGAAATGGATTTTCCAGAATCCAGAGGTGAGCTATCTAAACCTCAACGTCAGCAACTTTGACAGCTACAAACTGGATGCGGTGCAGCTGCTGGCCGATGCGCGCGAAGGTCTGACGGCGCTGGAAAGTGGTCTGAAAGGCTTCGAAAACCATTGGGGCGGTCAGATTGACCAGGCGCAAAGCAAGCTGTTGAAAGAAACGCAGCGTGTGTATGCCGCCACTTATAACACGGATGATTTCATTCCTGAAATCGCCGACCACGCCGACCGTGAAGCGCTGTTTGCTGAGTTCGAGCGCCTGACCCAGTCGGTGCTGACGCAGAGTAGCGTGCTGGGCACCTTAAACGAGCAGCTCCCAAAGGATGCAGTGATTGTGGCGGCAGCGGGCAGTCTGCCGGGCGACCTGCAGCGCGTGTGGCGCACCAAAGATTACAACTCGTACCACGTTGAGTATGGCTACTCGTGCATGGGTTATGAAGTCAACGCTGCACTGGGCGTGAAGCTGGCGCAGCCGCAGCGTGAAGTCTACGTGATGGTGGGGGATGGCTCCTTCATGATGTTGCACTCCGAGCTGGTGACCTCGATCCAGGAAGGCGCAAAAATCAACGTGGTGCTGCTGGATAACATGACCAACGGTTGTATCAACAACCTGCAGATGGAACACGGCATGGACAGCTTCACCACCGAGTTCCGCTTCCGTAACCCGGAAGGTGGCAAGCTGGATGGCGGTTTTGTCCCGGTAGACTTCGCCGCAATCGCGGGCGGTTACGGCTGCAAAACCTATCGCATCACCACGCTGGCGCAGTTAGAAGCCGCCTTGATTGATGCGCAGAAACAAACCGTTTCAGTGCTGTTCGACATCAAAGTGCTGCCAAAAACCATGGTGCACAAATACTTCAGCTGGTGGCACGTGGGTGTGGCGCAAACCTCCACCTCCGAGCGTACGCAGGAAGTGGCAGACAAGCTTAACGTGCACATCCAACAAGCACGTAAGTACTAATACCCTTTAGGCCGGCGTCCGTCGGCCTTGTTTTACTCTCTATATCCGACTCTACAGGTGTAACTATGACGCTCAAACTCGGTGTAATTGGTACCGGTGCAATTGGCCAGGAACACATTCGTCGCTGCAATAACGTATTGCAGGGCGCGAAAGTGGTGGCGGTTTCAGATATCAACGTGGAAGGGGCGCGTGCTGCGCTGCAACGTCTGAATATCGACGCTGAGGTGTATCAGGATGGCCACCAAGTCATCAACTCACCTGACGTTGATGCGGTGTTGGTCACCTCATGGGATCCAACACATGAAGAGTTTACGCTGGCAGCGATCGCGGCAGGCAAACCGGTATTCTGTGAGAAACCGCTGGCGCTGAGCGCTGAAGGTTGCCGTCGCATCGTTGACGCTGAGATCAAACACGGTAAGCGTCTGGTGCAGGTGGGCTTTATGCGTCCTTACGACGCGGGCTACCGTGCATTGAAGAAAGTGATCACCGACGGTGAAATCGGCGAGCCGCTGATGCTGCACTGTGCGCACCGTAACCAGAGCGTCGGTGAGAATTACACCACGGACATGGCTATCACCAATACCCTGATCCACGAGCTGGATGTATTACGCTGGTTAACAGAAGACGACTACAAAACCGTTCAGGTGGTCTTCCCACGTACCACGTCGAAATCACACGCCAAACTGAAAGATCCACAAATTGTCCTGTTTGAAACGCAGAAAGGCATCCGTATTGATGTCGAGATCTTCGTGAACTGCGCTTACGGCTACGACATTCAGTGTGAAGTGGTGGGCGAAGAGGGCATTGCCAAACTGCCTGAGCCTTCTGCCATCCAAACGCGCAAAAACGCGCGTCTCGGTAATGCCCTGCTGACCGACTGGAAAGATCGTTTTATCGAAGCTTACGACGTTGAGCTGCAGGCATTCATCAATGATGTGAAAGCGGGTCAACTTTCCGGCCCTTCAGCCTGGGATGGTTTCGCCGCTTCTGTTGCGGCAGATGCCTGCCTGAAAGCACAGAACAGCGGTGCGATTGAGGCCGTTGCCATGCCGCCACGCCCGGCATTTTACGCGAAGTAATTGAGCTTACTCTTCTCTCAAAGAATCAGGGATTTGCAATGAACAAAGACAACGTAAAACTGGCGATTGCGCCAATCGGCTGGACCAACGATGACATGCCAGAGCTGGGCAGCGAAAACACCTTCCAGCAGACAGTCAGCGAAATGGCATTGGCGGGTTTCACCGGCAGTGAAGTGGGCAGTAAATACCCAAAAGATCCGGCGGTGTTGAAACCGATGCTGGATATTCGCGGCATCCAAATCTGCAACGCGTGGTTCAGCACCTTCTTCGCAAACGGTGACAAGGCGAAAACCATCGACGAGTTCACTAATCACATGAACTTCCTGCATGCGATGGGCGCGCGCGTAATTGGCTGCTCAGAGCAGAGCAAAAGCATTCAGGGCACCACGCTGGCGGTGCTGGAACAGAAGCCGATCTTTACTGATGAAGAGTGGCGTCTGACGGCAGAAGGTTATAACGAACTGGCTGAGATCGCGGCGAAGAAAGGTATGCGTTTGACGCTGCATCACCATATGGGCACTGGCATTCAGACACCTGCTGAAATCGATCGCTTTATGGAATCGACCAATGACAACGTGGGCCTGCTGTATGACACCGGCCACATCTACTATTCCGAAGGCTCACAGCAGGTGATGCTGGATGTGCTGACCAAATATCTGCCACGTATTTTCCATGTGCATCTGAAAGACGTGCGTGACAGCGTGGTGGCCGAAGTGCGTGCCAAGTCGCTTTCGTTCCTCGATGGCGTGAAGAAAGGCACCTTCACCGTACCGGGCGATGGTGTGATTGATTTTAAACCGGTGTTCAAAATCCTTGACGACTACGGCTACAAAGGCTGGATGGTGGTTGAAGCAGAACAGGATCCGGCGCTGGCCAACCCGTTCGAATATGCGGTCAAAGCGCGTAAATATATCCGTGAGAATACCGGGTTGTAAGGTCAACAACGCGCAATAAATTGCGCCGCTACAGTGTGTGCATAACCGCAGCGGCGCGATTTATCGCGCAATGGCACATAAAAAAGGCCGCTCTCCTGAAGGGATCGCGGCCTTTCAATTGAGTTCAGCTTACGATGCCAGTGACAGCGCCGGTTTCTGACCGTTGGCCGCCAGCCATTCGCGAATGCGCGCCTGCTCTGCTTCCGTCAACCACATGCCCTGTTTGGTACGACGCCAGATGGCATCATCCAACTCGCGCACCCACTCGTGTTTCACCAGGTAACGCAGTTCGGCTTCGTAAAACTCATGGCCGAAGTTCTCACCCAGATCAGCCAGGCTGGTTGCGCCTTCCAGTAATACTTCAGTACGGCTGCCGTAAGTCCGGGCGAAGTGGCGCGCCATCCCTTCACTTATAAACGGATAACGACGACGCAGACCTGCGGCGTAATCTTCACGTGAACCGGAGAAATCACCGCCCGGCAACACCGCCGTTTTGGTCCAGGCTGGACCCGCATTCGGGTAGTACTTGGCCAGTTTTTCCAGCGCGTGCTCGGCCAGCTTACGGTAGGTGGTCAGCTTGCCGCCAAACACGGACAGCAGCGGTGCCTGACCGTTGTCGTCATGCACATCCAGCGTGTAATCACGGGTGATCGCCTGCGGCGAATCCGATTCGTCATCGCACAGCGGACGCACGCCAGAGTAAGTCCAGACAATGTCCTCTTTGCTCAACTGCTGTTTGAAGTGTCCGTTGAACACCTTCAGCAGATAGCTGATTTCGTTGTCATCAATCTTCACATCTTTCGGATCGCCTTTGTACTCCACGTCAGTGGTGCCGATGATGGAGAATTCATCCATCCACGGAATCACAAACACGATACGGTTATCTTCGTTTTGCAGGATATAGGCCTGCTTTTCGCGGTGTACGCGCGGCACCACAATGTGGCTGCCTTTGATCAAGCGAATGCCATACGGCGATTTCAACTTCAGACCGTCGTCAAACAGCTGTTTTACCCATGGGCCGGCTGCGTTAACCAGGCCTTTGGCGCGCCAGGTAAAGGTTTTGCCAGTATCGATATCTTCGGCTTCCACCATCCACAAGCCGCCTTCGCGCCATGCGCGGTTGACGCGGGTACGGGTGCGGACTTCACCACCCTGCTTCACCACTTCTTGTGCATTGAGCACCACCATGCGCGCATCGTCCACCCAGCAGTCCGAATATTCGAATCCGCGCGTGATTTCAGGCTTAAGGGCCGATTCCGCGCCAAAACGCAGACCTTTACTGCCGGGTAAAGTGGTACGTTTGCCAAGGCGATCGTACATAAACAGGCCCAGACGGATCATCCACGCCGGACGCAGGTGCGGACGGTGCGGCAAGCGGAAGCGCATAGGGAAGGCAATATGCGGTGCCATTTTCAGCAGCACTTCGCGTTCAGCCAACGCTTCGCCCACCAGGCGGAATTCGTAATGTTCCAGATAGCGCAAGCCACCGTGAATCAACTTTGAGCTATTGGAGGAGGTAGCACAGGCCAAATCCCGCGCCTCCAGCATCAGCACTGACAGTCCGCGTCCTGCAGCGTCCACTGCAATGCCGGCTCCGTTAATGCCGCCGCCGATCACGATCAGGTCTTTGGTTTCCACGTTATCTCCTCCGATGTTCGGAATAGTTCTAAAATGTTCGTTTTCGAGCGTAATGATAATCGGAAACCAACATTGATGCCAGCGCTTAACTCAATAAAAACATTTTTGCGTGATATAGCTAACATTCCTGCAGGAAAAAAAATCCATAGCCTTAACTTTTGTCAGGTTATCGCGGCGGCTTCTCAGGTTAAACTAGGCGTTAATTGTGACGACCTAATGAGAGACACCATGGAAAACTTCGAATGTATTACGGTTCAGCAGGCTAACGAGCACCTGGCACAAGGCGCACAGCTGGTGGACATCCGCGATCCGCAAAGTTTTGCAATGGGCCATGCTACGGGCTCGCTACATCTTTCTAACGACAACCTCGCTGACTTTATTGCACAGGCCAATCACGACTTGCCGGTACTGGTGATGTGCTACCACGGCAACAGCAGTAAAGGCGCAGCACAATTCCTTTCAGGACAAGGGTTTAACGCGACCTACAGCATTGATGGCGGTTTTGACGCGTGGCGTGCTGCCTTTCCGGCGCAGGTTGCAACAGGCAGCGTCTGAGCCGATCTCTAAAAGGAAGGAGAGTACGCACGATGCGCATTACCCAATTTAACCATCCTCGTATGGCGCAGGCATTTGTCGATTACATGGCCACGCGTGGCGTCACGCTGCGCATTGAGCGCGAAAGTCACTATGTGATTATGCTGGATGATGAAACGCAGCTTTCGCTGGTCGAAAACGAACTTGCGCAGTTCGTTCGCGATCCCAACCATCCGCGTTATCAGGCCGCCAGTTGGCACACCGGCAGCACCGAATCGGGCTTACGCTATGAGCGCAGCAACATCTGGGCGAACATTCGTGAACGCGCAGGCCCGCTCACCATGACCATCATGATCGCCTGTGTGGCGGTGTTTATCATGATGCAGATTGTGGGTGATGATGTGGCACTCGACTGGCTGGCGTGGCCGGCCGACTCCTCACAGTATTTCCAGGTCTGGCGCTGGTTTAGCCATGCGTTGCTGCATTTCTCACTGCTGCACATCTTGTTCAATCTGATGTGGTGGTGGTATCTCGGTGGTGCAGTTGAGAAGCGCATTGGCAGCGGAAAGCTGTTTGTGATTATGCTCATTTCCGCGCTTTTAAGCGGTTGGATGCAGGCCAAGTTTAGCGGCGTACTCTTCGGCGGATTGTCCGGTGTGGTCTACGCGCTGATGGGATATTGCTGGTTGCGAGGCGAGCGCGATCCCGAAAGTGGCATTTATCTGGAGCGTGGTTTGATGGGCTTCGCTATTGTATGGCTGATTATTGGCTGGTACGGCGCCTTTGGCCTGTCGATTGCCAATGCCGCCCACGTCACTGGTTTGCTGGTGGGCCTTGCTATGGCCTTTGTCGATACGCGCAATATCGCGCGTCGTTAGACAACAAAGAAGAAAACGGCGTTAAGCCGAGGAGAGGGATGTGAAGCAGACGCAACGTCATGACGCCATTATCGATCTGGTCCGGCGTCAGGGATATGTCAGCACGGAAGAGCTGGTGGATCACTTTGAGGTGAGCCCGCAAACTATCCGGCGCGATCTCAACGATCTGGCCGATCAGAATAAAATTCAGCGCCATCATGGCGGTGCGGCGCTACCTTCCAGCTCCGAAAATACGGCGTGGCAAGACCGCAAAATGATGTGGTCGGCAGAGAAAGCGCGTATCGCTGAGCGCGTGGCGAGCCAAATCCCGGATGGCGCGACACTGTTTATTGATATCGGCACCACGCCGGAAGCGGTAGCGCATGCGTTGCTGAATCATAATAATCTGCGCATCGTCACCAACAATCTGAATGTCGCGATTTTGTTGATGGCGAAGCCGGATTTCCGCGTGATCATTGCGGGTGGCGAAGTCCGTACCCGCGATGGTGGCATCATGGGGGAAGCCACGCTCGATTTTATCTCCCAGTTCCGCCTGGATTACGGCATCCTGGGCATCAGCGGCATCGATATGGATGGTTCGCTGCTGGAGTTCGATTACCACGAAGTCCGCACCAAACGCGCCATCATCGAAAACTCGCGTTGCGTGATGCTGGTTGTCGACCACTCGAAGTTTGGTCGTAATGCGATGGTGAACCTCGGCAGCATGAGCCTGATTGACTATATGTATACCGATAAAACCCCACCGGCCAGTGTCCTGAAGGTGATTGAGCAGCACGAAGTTCACCTCGAACTGTGTTGATGAATTTGCAGGTGCGCATAAAGGTGCAAACCGGGCACATAGGTAACACTTTAGACCGGGCACATGGGTAACAGTTATAAATTGGCATAGCAGAGGAGACTCACTATGC